>CAYQPG010000011.1:0-14629 GCA_964419525.1 uncultured Candidatus Saccharibacteria bacterium
CCGGAGCGTCACTGATCGCACCTCTGTCCTTTCGGACGACGGCTGTTAGCCGCTACGTTTAGCCCCTATGGGCTGGGTGTCCCGACTTTCCTCCCACCTCAAGGGTGGGCTGTCGCTTGATATGCTCTGGTCTAAAAATACACCTAATAATGTATTTCATCAAGACTGGTTTACAAAAAGGCCTATTTCCGTTACTTTATATGAATAAGCCGGTGTAGCTCAATGGCAGAGCGATGCTTTCGTAAAGCAAGGACGGAGGTTCGATTCCTCTCTCCGGCTCACGAGTAAAATGGATTCACATTTTGACATCAATACAGTTTACGTATCGGTCTTTGCCGGCGCCGGGGGAGAAGACGCCAAGGACTGGGCGCGCATGCTGCTCCTCATGTACCGGAAATACTGCGACCGGAAGAATTTGAAATATTCTTTCGTCAACGACAACACGCTTGAAATAAAAGGGAAAGATATCTACGAGGTTTTGAGGGACGAGTCGGGCGTGCATCGGCTGGTCCGCATTTCTCCGTTCGACGCGAAAAAACTGCGGCATACGTCGTTTGCGCTCGTGGAGGTCGTGCCGGCCTTCAAGAAGATAGGGGCCGATGACATAGCCATCCCCGAGAAAGATTTGAAGGTTGAATTTACGCGTTCGTCCGGTCCCGGCGGACAGAATGTGAACAAAGTGGAGACGGCCGTCCGGATCGTGCACCTGCCGACCGGGATTGCGGTCGCTTCCCAGGTTGAGCGGTCGCAATCGCAGAATCGGGAGAAAGCCATGGCGCTCTTGAAATCGAAATTGGCGAAAGTCATGGAAGAAAAACACGAGAAGGAGATATCAAATTTAAGGGTGAGAATAGAACCGGAATGGGGGCACGAGATACGATCCTACGTACTCCACCCTTACAAGCAAGTAAAAGACCATCGAACCGGCTTTAAGATATCGAAGGTCGAGGACGTGCTGGACGGGAATCTTGACCTATTGAACAAGGAAAAAAAGCCCGTCGGCAGGTAGGCCGTCCGTCCGGCTGTTGTCCTTGGGGGTGCATTGTTTTATAATGGGGAAATAAAGCAAAGAGTATCAATGCTCTATTTTTATTGTCATGATAGCTTTTCAAAACGTAACGAAGACCTATAACCACGGCTCGGTGGCTCTGGAGAAGGTCAACTTCAAGATACAGCCCGATGAGTTCGTGTCGCTTGTCGGGCGCTCGGGGGCCGGAAAATCGACCATAATAAAGCTTCTGATAGGGGAAGAAAAACCGACCAAGGGCCAGATCTTCTTCGGTTCCTACGAGGTTAACAAGCTTCGGTCGTCGGAGCTGCCCGAATTTAGGAGGCACATCGGGGTCATTTTTCAGGATTTCCGCCTGCTGCCCAGAAAGACCGCTTTTGAGAATGTCGCTTTCGCCTTGGAGGTCGAGGGGAGACCGCAAAGGGACATCAATGAACTCGTGCCGCAGGTTTTGGACATGGTCGGGCTGAAGGATAAAATACATAACTTCCCCCAGGAACTGTCCGGTGGAGAGAAGCAAAGGGTGGCGATAGCCCGGGCCATGATAAATCAGCCCGATGTTTTGATAGCCGATGAACCGACCGGCAATTTGGATCCGTTCAATACGTGGGAAGTGATCAAGCTTCTGAAAAAGATAAATGAATTAGGCAGCGTTGTGATACTCGCGACCCATGACAAAGAGATAGTAAACACTTTGGGCGAAAGAGTGATAACGCTCGAGAACGGACAGGTGATAAAAGACGAGGCGCACGGAAGGTTCATTATCGATTAAAATAAGTATATGGTATTTAGTAGTTCGTATTTCATATACTGAATACTAGATACCGAATACTGAATACTACATACAAATCAATGATAAATTTATTCAGAATTTTCAAATACGGCATACAAAGTTTTTTAAGGAACGGATGGCTTTCCATCTCGACTGTGGCCATAATGATCTTGGCTTTGATAGTTTTCGAAGGGTTGATACTCTTCAACGTGGTCTCCAAAGGCGCCATACAGGCCATACAGGATAAAGTTGACATAACGGTGTATTTTCAAAGCAACGTGCCGGAGGACACCATCCTCAATCTGAAGAAATCACTTGAAGGTCTGGATGAGGTTAAGTACGTGACCTACGTGTCCCAGGACCAGGCCTTGGCTGACTTCAAGGCTTTGCACGCCAACGATCAGGCCATAACGAAAACGCTGGATACGCTCGATACTAACCCGCTTTTGCCGTCGCTGAACATCAAGGCCAAGGACATACATCATTACGACACCATTGCCGCATATCTCGAGAAGCCCGACTTCCAGAATATAATCTATAAGATAAACTACGCCCAGAATGCCGTAGTCATAAATCGTTTAATATCATTGGTCGATAACTTCACGAGGGGGGGATTCATATTGACCTTGTTTCTGGCATTTTTGGCCGCTTCGGTCACTTTCAACACCATACGCCTGGCCATATTTTCCAACAGGGAGCAGATAGGAATAATGAGACTGGTCGGGGCATCCAATAAGTTCATACGCGGGCCCTATGTCATAGAAGGAGCTCTCTACGGCCTTATATCGGCCCTGGTCAGCTTCCTTTTGCTCATACCGGTCATAACCTTCATCTCACCGCACGTGAACAGTTTCATACCCGAGGTCAATTTAAGTTCTTACTTCGCCGGTAATTTCATGACGCTTTTCCTGTATCAGATCCTCTTTGGTGTGGGATTGGGCGTTGTTTCCAGTATTGTGGCTACACGCCGCTATTTGAGCATCTAAACGGCTTGTAACAATTGACAAACTAGCCCGTATATTTTATGAGAAAAACTTCAGGCGATGACTTTAACGCTTTGGCGTTACGTTTGAAAAAAGGCGACGTCAAAGCAGGCGAGATTATCTTTAATAAATTCGCTCCGCTCTTTTTCGGTTTTTTCGTGCAGAGAGTCGGAGTGAGAAGCGTGGCTGAAGATCTCATTCAGGACGTCTTCGTCAAACTCGTGGGCCGTATTGAGACTTTCAATCCGGAATCCGGTAATTTCACCTCGTGGTTCTGGCAGATAGCCAGAAACACGCTGAACGATTATTTCAGGGAGAAGAAAAACGTTTTGCTTTCGGAGGTGGATGAAGAGCAGAGAGAAGAGTTCGAAGTCGACGATTTCTTGGATACCAAAGAATTCGTTTCCGAGATACTCGAGACGGTCAAGGAATTTTCTGAAGAGGAAAAAGAACTGTTCTCTTTGAGGTATCTTCAGGGCCTTTCATACAGGGAAATAGCCTTGATAATGGACAAAACCGAGGTGTCGCTCAGGGTTTCCGCCCATCGGATAATAAAAAAGATAAAAGAAATATACCATGATTAAGTTTATAAAATTCAAGTTGAGCTTCTGGAGAGCCAAGAGAATGTTGGCTTCCAAGCTGAAGCCGGACCCGAAGTTCTTGGAAAGAGCCAGACGGGACTTTTTGTCGCGACTCTCGTCAAGAGGCATCGACATCATGGTGGTCGGCAGGAGATTCAACGCTTTTGTTAAGTATTCCATAGTTTTCGGGATAATTCTGGGCTTGAACGGGGCTCTCGTGGCTTTCGCTCAAGGTCAGAACATCTATCCGACGCAGCCGCTCTACCCTTATAAGCGTTTGGGCGAGAACGTGGCCTTGGTCTTGGCTTCCAGCCAGAGTAAGCCGTACCTTCATAAGACGTTTGCGGAGAGGCGGTTGAACGAGATAAAATCGGTCGTATCCAACAAACCCAGCAATAGCCAGGAAATATTGAGCGAATTGGACAAAGATTTCAAGTATGAAGTGAACGAAGCTTTGAGCAGCGTGGAATCGGACGATGGCGCCAACAAGCTCTCGTTTTGCAGTTCCTTCGGCAATATGATATTGCAACAGAGTAAAATAAGTAATATGTCGGACAACCAATGGCTCGAGTTCGAGAATGATTGCGGCGGCACGCCGTCCAACTTTAAGATTGAATTGGAATAAGCGCCGGGGATATAATTAATCCAATGGAGATAACGATTTGTACATCGAAGATACACAGGGCTACAGTCACCGAGGCGGATCTCAATTACGTCGGATCCATAACCGTAGATCCGGATCTAATGGACGCGGCGAACATAAAACCGTTCCAGATACTTCAGATAACGAATTGCTCCAACGGTGTATTGTGGAGAACTTATGCCATGGAAGGCGAACGGGGAAAGGGGGACATATGTCTCAATGGCCCGCCGGCGAGGCATTTTCAGGTAGGCGACAAGGTAATCATCTTAGCTGAGGCGTGGATGAAACCGGAAGAGGCGGATAAAGTGGAACCGGTGGTGGTTTTTGTGGATGACAAGAACAAGATAACCGGAGTTGAGAAACATAAGCTCATAAAGCCGTTCTCAAGCGGAAAGTAACATTTTCACCGTAGATCCGATTTTTTGAGCGCTTCGGCTTGTTCCGGATCGTGTTTTTTAACGTATTCGAAAAGCAGGGCCGCGTGTTCTTTTTCTTCGTCTCTGTTGTGTTTCAGTATCTTTACGAGTTCGGCGTCCTTGGTCGATTGTATCCTCTGCTCGTACCAGTTGATGGCTTCAAATTCCTCAATAAACGATTGCCTTGCCCTTTCGAGATCTTTGGATCCATCCGGGATCTCGTTCCAATTTTCGTTGTAAGTTCCCATACCTTTATTTTAATACATTTGCATCAGCTGGTTAAGCTGGCTCCCGCTGCCGCCGAGCGCCCCACTCAAGGACGCATTCAAGCCGTTCAGTATCCCCATGGTCGCCCAAATGGCCACTACAATACCGGCGGCGGTGAGTATGATCGAGGTCCAGCCTATGTTTCTTGCCTTTCTAGTGCCTTGTTTCAAATATTTAAACGACCACATAAGTCCCAGTGGCGGCAGGAAGAAGCTGACGAGGTATATGAGGATTTGCTTGACTACCGATGTCGAAAGTTCTTTGATTTTTATCTCTTTGCCGCAATGCGGGCAAAAGTATGAATCGGGCGGCAGCGCGCTTCCGCAGAACGGACAGAAGTTTGGTTGAACATCCATAGCTTAAAGTATACCACTTTAAATTTCCGCGTTATTTTGCTAAATTTAATAAGCGTCGTGCGTGTCGCGCGTTTTTTATTGAACTGCACAATTTATGGAAACCAAGATAGTAGCCACCATAGGTCCCGTTTCGGAGGATAAGGAGACGATTTTCAAATTGGTCGAATCAGGCATGGACGTGGCCCGATTGAACTTCTCGCATTGCACTTATCGCGAGTTTTTGGACAGGAAAAAATTACTGTTCCTGGCCGCGAGGAAATACAAAAGGGAGGTAAAGATACTTCAAGACCTGCAAGGGCCGAGGATCCGCGTTGGGGAGTTGCCCAAGGAAGGCGTTAAGCTTAAAGAAAGCGACGTTGTTGTTTTTTCCACCGAGCGTTCCGATACGGACGCGAACGCCATCTTCATCGACAACCCTTATCTGCACGTCGACATAAAGAAAAACGATCCAATTTACCTGGCGAACGGGGATATGGAGCTTACGACGCTGCGCGTCAAGGGCAAAAGAATCTATGCCGAAGTGGTGCGCGGAGGAACACTCTACTCGAGAAAAGCGGTCAACGTGCCGAACACTAAACTTTCAATAAGCGGCCTTACGTCGAAGGATAAAAAAGATCTGCGTTTCGGTCTCGCGAATGGCATAGACTATGCGGCCATATCCTTCGTCCAGTCGGAAAAGGACATATTGTCGGCTAGAAAGATCATCGGCGGCAGAGCGAGGATAATAGCGAAGATTGAGACGGCTCTGGCTTTAAAGCACATCGACGCCATAATCCAGGCCTCCGACGGCATTATGGTGGCGAGGGGCGATCTGGGGATAGAAATTCCCGAGGAGAAACTGCCGTTCATACAAAAGAACCTCATAAGGCATGCCGCTTGGCACAATAAAGCCTCTATAACGGCCACTCAGATGCTGACTTCGATGACCGATCACGACCATCCGACGCGGGCCGAAGTTTCCGACGTCGCTAACGCCGTCTGGGACGGCACCGATGCCGTCATGCTTTCCGACGAGACTGCTTCCGGCAAATATCCAGTCCTGGCCTTAAAAACGATAGTGAAGATAGTCAAGCAAGTTGAGAGCTTTGAAAATCAACCCAATTATCTGTAAGAATTAAAGAGGATGTCCAACATTACCTTTATAGCTTTGGTCTCATGGGTCATAGCCCATGGTTATTTCCTCTTTTTCGTCGCCGCTTTTTTAGAAGGACCGCTCGTGACCGCGGCCGCCGGAGTAGCGGCGTCTTTGGGATATTTCAGTTTGACAGTGATAATACTCCTGTCCATCGCCGCCGATCTGGTGGCCGATTTGTTTTTTTATACCTTGGGTTATTTCGGCGGGCGGCCGATACTCGAAAAATACGGATCATTCGTCGGTTTGACCAAGGAGCGCCTGGAAAAAATGGAGAAGATATTGAACCGGCACATGGGAAAAGCCGTGGTTTTCTTCAAGCTTTCGCCTCTAATACCGGTGCCGGGCATAGTTTTAGTCGGAACTTCGAGAGCCTCCCTGAAGAGATTCGTGACCGTGGCTCTTTCCGTCACGATACCCAAAACGCTTTTCTTTGCGCTTCTCGGTTTTTACACCGGCAAGGCCTACAATTATTTGAGCGGCACGATCGTAAGCGCCAGAAACGCCACTTTCATACTGGGATTCATTTTCGTCGCCGCCTATTACACTTACAAGAAACTTTCCCATAAAGTGGTCGTAAAATACGTCAAAGAGGACAAAAAGCTATAATTAAAAGAATGAATAAGTCAGGGGCTTTGCCGTATCAGACGATGCTTGAAATGATGGCCTCCGAAACCATAAATGGAGCCAAAAAGGAGAACGTAAACCCGGCCTCTTTGGATCTCTCCCTCTCCGATGAAATATACAGGGTTGAGGGCATCTTCTTGCCTCATCCAGGCGAAGAGATAGTTTCGCTCATGGATAAGATCCAGCATTCGAAGCACGATTTTGCGTATCCACTGGATCAGGATGTTACCTATCTCGCGAGATTAAACGAGACGATCGCCTTGCCGGATGATGTTTACGGTTTCTGCAATCCGAAAAGTTCCACCGGCAGGATAGACGTCCACGTGCGCGTTCTCGCGAACGGCGTATCGAGATACGACGTTGTTCCCAAGGGATATAAAGGCCCTTTGTGGCTTGCGATAAATCCGCGTTCATTCCCGGTTAAAATCTCGGTGGGTGATAAGCTTACGCAATTGAGACTTTTTAACAAGGATACGCGGTTGGACGAGAAGGAACTCGAGGAAGTGATGAACAAAGAGCCGCTGATATATGATTCTGAAGGCCTGCCGATCGGCTACGAACGATTAAAAATCAAAGACGGCGACGGTTCCATCATACTTCGTTTGGACCTTGAGCAGGAGATAGTTGGTTATGAATGCTTCGGTTCCAACAGGGTAATGGATTTCTCCAAAAGAAAATTTTATTTGGCCGATGAGTTCTTCAGGAAGATAAGGATGGAAGGCGACCACGTTTATCTGAAAAGAGGAGGTTTTTACATACTTTCGACGAAAGAGGCGGTCGTCGTCCCCCCGTCTTTCGCCTGCGAAATGGCGCCGATGGACGCCAGGAGCGGGGAATTCAGGTCTCATTACGCCGGCTTCATAGATCCCGGCTGGGGTTATGGCAAAGACGGCGAGATAAAAGGGCGACCCCTAACATTGGAGGTCAGGCCTTTCGAGGATATGGTGGTGCGCCATAAACAAGTCATCGCCAAGATAAAATACGAAAGGATGATGGAGCTCCCCGACGTCATCTACGACGCTATCGCTACGTCGAATTATATCACTCAATCGAAGGCCAAGCTCTCGAAACATTTCGCCGAATAATCCGGCTTGACACGGCTTTTTTTGAACTTAAACTCAAGATTAGTTGTTTAATTAATCGAGAAAAAGGAGGCCGTCACAATGAAGTTCGGAAAATCGTGGAAAGATCTCCTTTCCTTTTTCAGGAAGATTTTATTCGTTTTAAGACACAGGGATGTGGCGCGTCATATCAATTACATAAGAGCCGCATACTTGAGATGTCAGGCAGTGGACGTTTCCTTGAAAAGGGAGGTGAACTTGGAAAAGGCCTGGAAACACATTTCCGCCTGTTCGCGTTGCGACACTTTTTTTACTTTCCTGGTGGAGAGGAACGTCAAGATCTGAGCTGTTTTCAAGGGGTTGGCATTTTGCCAGCCCCAGCTTGTTTATCGCGTCTCCGCCAAACTCTTTGACGTTTTATTGTATCAATAAGTTGGGTTCGTGCGTATAATTAGTGAACACATATGAAAAACAAAACAGTTATAATGCCTAAAATACCGACCATTGTCATCGTTTTTGGGGCCACCGGGGACCTGATGGCCAAAAAGATAACGCCGGCGCTCTTCCGTCTTTTCAAGAACGATTCTTTGCCGGACAAATTCCGCGTGGTCGGTTTTGCCAGACGCGATCTCTCGGAGAAAGATTTTAAAGATCGAATGCTCGACGTGCTGAGAAAAAAGGGTGACCTTAAGAAGGAAGACAAGCGCGTACGCGATTTCCTTTCTTTGTACGCGTATGAACAGGGCGTTTTCGACAAAAAAAGCGATTATGAAAAATTGTCTTCGAGATTGAAGGAAATAGACGGGTCTTGGGGGATGTGCTCCAACAAACTTTTTTACCTGGCCGTCCCTCCGGAGTTGTATCCGGAAATACTCGGCAATCTCCATAAAACCGGTCTCAGCAAGCCCTGCGGCGGACCGGACGAGGGATGGACGCGCGTCATAGTGGAGAAGCCATTCGGCAAAGATTTGAAAAGCGCCAGGGATCTGGACAAGCTCCTTGGCGGCTTGTTCGAAGAAAATCAAATCTACCGCATAGACCACTATTTGGCCAAGGAAATGCTCCAAAATATCCTGACTTTCAGATTTTCCAATAATCTCTTCGAATCCAGTTGGGGCAACGATCTCATAGAGAGGATAAACATACGACTCCTTGAGTCTATCGGCGTGGAGGACAGGGGAGGTTTTTACGACGGCGTGGGAGCTCTCCGGGACGTGGGTCAGAACCATTTACTTCAAATGCTTGCTCTTGCGACCATGGACAAGCCCAGGACGCTCTCAGCCGCTGATATAAGGGCCAGCCGGGCCAAGATACTCGACACTCTCGCCGTACCGTCGAAGGAAGACGTTAAGAACGGAACTTTCCGGGCCCAGTACGACGGTTACCGGACGATAAAAGGCGTGACGCTGGATTCCGACACGGAGACGTATTTCAGGGCTTCAGCTTCGCTCGATCATCCGCGCTGGCGGGGCGTTAAAATAATGATGGAATCCGGCAAACGGCTCGGCCGGCCTCTCAAAGAAATCGAGATAATTTTCAAGCATCCGAACCCTTGTTTCTGCCCTCCGGGTTCCGCCGGGCATTACAGGAATTCCCTTGTCATCCACCTTGAGCCGGTGGAAGGCATAACCATAGATTTCTGGTCCAAGAAGCCGGGACGCAAAATGGAGCTGGAGAAGAGGAGCTTCACCTTCGAGTTTAGGAATGACGCGCATCATTCGCAATACACCGAGGAATACGAGAAGCTTCTTTTGGATTGCATAGCCGACGACCAAACATTATTCGTCTCAAGCGATGAAATAGAGAAGATGTGGAAGTTTGTGGATCCGATAGTGAAAGGTTGGAAAGAAGGATTGGTCCCTCTCAAGCGCTATAGACCCGATTCCCGCGATATATCGAAGGAGGCCGAATCGGCCGCTTCAAAGACGGGCAGCGGTCTCAAAAAAGAGATTGGCATAGTGGGTTTGGGGAAGATGGGAGCCAATATAGCCCGGAGTCTCAATGATAAGGGCTGGAAAGTGCGCGCTTGGAACAGGACCGCGGAGGTGACAAAGAATTTGGGAAAAGAAGGCATAGAAGGAACCTATTCGATGGACGAACTGATATCCGGTTTGCCGTCCCCGAAGATCGTCTGGCTCATGGTTCCCGCCGGCAAGCCCGTCGACGAAATGCTTTTCGGAAAAGACGGCATTTCGAAACGTTTAAAGAAGGGGGACATCGTCGTCGACGGCGGCAATTCGTTCTTCGAGGATTCGATTCGTCGCGGCGCTAAACTCAAGAAGCTCGGCATAGAGTTCATGGATGCCGGCGTGTCCGGCGGTCCTTCAGGCGCGAGGAACGGCGCGTCGATCATGGTCGGCGGGGATAAAAGAACATTCAAGTATTTGGAACCGTTATTCTCTGATCTGACCATTCCCGGCGGTTACGGTTATATGGGAAAGTCGGGGGCCGGCCATTTCGTAAAAATGGTCCACAACGGGATCGAATACGGCATGATGCAGGCCTTAGCCGAAGGTTTTGCCGTCATTAAAAGATCGGAATTGGTGCCGGACCTCAAGGAAGTCGCCAGGGTCTACGGGCGGGGCAGCGTCATAACGTCCCGATTGGTTGACTGGCTTACGAGCGGATTTGAGGAGTATGGGGACGATTTGAAAGAGGTCTCCGGAACGGTGGCTCACACCGGCGAAGGCGAATGGACCGTAAAGACTGCGAAGAAACTCGGCGTGCCAGTGAAGGTGATAGAGGATTCCTTTAAGTTCAGGGTCCAGTCCGAAAAAACTCCCAGCTATATTGGCCAGATACTTTCCGCTCTTCGAAATCAATTCGGGGGGCATTCGATAAAGAGCGGCAAGCCAGGCAGGGGAAAATAAAGCATCCGCGCCGCAAGCGGTGCGGTATTGAAGCTGATGTTTTTTATGAAAGGTGCTCGCGCGCCTCGACCATCTCGGCACGCTCAATGATACTCGTTTGACGCTCGCCGCCTTCATTCTTGCGGTAAACCCGCGAGATATTAAGCGGAGGCATAATAAAGTTTGAAACGAAATCAGTCATTTTGACGTATTCATTGGTATGAAGAAATTTTTCCTGTCCCTGGCCTTGATAGCGATATTCGCTTTCTATGTACTGGCAAACAATTTCGGCGAATCGGGGAACGTAAAGATCGCGCCCGCCGCCGCGACGAGCCCGGGGCCTTCATCTCCCGTCGTAAGCTCGGCGCCCGCGCCCCAAAGTCCTCCTCCTTCCGGCCAGCAATCAGAGTCCGCCGGTAACAGCAATCAAATGGGGATAGGTTCCGCCATGGGTTCCATGGGTATGTATAAGGACGGGACGTATACTGGGAGCGTGGCCGACGCTTATTATGGCAACGTTCAGGTCCAGGTGACGGTCCAGTCCGGCAAGATATCGGACGTCAAGTTTCTGCAGCATCCTGGCGGCCGATCGTATTCCATATTTGTCAACAGCCAGGCCATGCCCTACCTCATACAGGAGGCGGTTCAGGTCCAGAATTCCAACGTCGACATAGTTTCCGGAGCCACCGAGACCAGTCTGGCTTTCCAGCAATCTTTGGCTTCGGCTTTGGCTCAAGCTAAATCCTGACATGAAACGGACGAAGATTTTGATGGGCATGCCCGTGACGATCGAGATAGCGGATGACGCGGCCACTGAGAAGGATATCGAGCGGATTTTTTCTTATTTTGAATATGTGGATGGAAAGTTCAGTACTTACAAGGAAGAAAGCGAAATAAGCCGGATAAATAAAAAGGAGATTGTGGAAAATGAATGGAGCGCCGACATAAAAGAAATATTTGATTTATCCGAGAAAACGAAAGCGGAAACCGGCGGGTATTTCGACATCACGGGCGCCGATGGACGGCGCGATCCGTCGGGATTGGTTAAAGGTTGGGCCATTTGGCAGGCGGCCCGAATGCTCGAAAGTTCAGGCTTTGAGAATTTCTACGTAAACGCCGGCGGCGACATCCAGGTGAGGGGCAAGAACGGCGCCGGCGAGGACTGGAAAGTGGGCATCAGGAACCCTTTCGACAAGGACCAGATCATAAAAGTGTTGCGTCTTAAGACCGAAGGACTGGCGACATCCGGGACGTATGAAAGGGGAGAGCACATATATAATCCGTTGGACGACTGGAAGCCGGCGAATAAGATCGTGAGTCTTAGCGTCATAGGTCCGAACGTGTATGAAGCTGACAGATTTGCTACGGCTGCTTTTGCCATGGGCGCCGGCGGCATAGGTTTCATCGAAAGGTTGCCCGGCCTTGAGGGTTATATGGTGGATAAGAACGGTACGGCCACCATGACGAGCGGTTTTCAAAAATATATTTCTCATGTTTAGTCCAATCAATTTATCGTTAAATCAACCGTCTCGCAGGTTGAGCGGGCAGGGTCCCGCCGATGAGGCGGGGAGCGAAACCGAGAACGAGCGCAATCCGCCGGCTGGGGCGGATTGATAGCGTGTTGACGTGCGATGAATTGATCGGATAATTATTCAGCCATGATGGATTTTATCGACAAATTTTTGAATAAGATAACGATGTATCGCTTGATACTCTACTATTTGATCGGCCTTTTAATCGTGGCTTTTGCGTTCTCGCTCGCGGGTATACTGCCTTACAGTCCGATTGGACTCGCGGTTTCGGCGGCTTTCATAACGGTCATAACGTGGATAGTGAACGCCGTCTTTGCCAAAGTTTTTAATGCTCAAACCAACGTCGAGTCCGTCTACATAACGGCGCTCATCTTGGCGCTCATCATAACGCCTCCCGGAGGACCAAGTCACTCATATTATTTCTCGATCGCCGTCTGGGCTTCGATCTGGGCCATGGCCTCCAAATACATATTGGCCATAAAGAAAAAACATGTGTTCAATCCCGCCGCCTTCGGCGTGGCCCTCACGGCCCTGACCTTGAACCAGCCGGCGACCTGGTGGGTCGGCACGTCCATAATGATGCCCTTCATACTTGTCGGGGGTTTTCTCATGGCGCGCAAGATACTCCGATGGGATCTTGTTTTGAGCTTCCTGGCCGTCGCTTTCTTGACGATAGTGTCGGCTACTTTGATAGGCGGCCAAAGCATCGTTACGTCGGCCTTCGGTTCCGTTATGGAATCACCGCTGCTTTTCTTCGCTTTCGTGATGCTCACGGAACCTCTCACGACTCCACCCAATAAGCCCTTAAGGATCGCTTACGGCGCTTTGGTCGGTTTTCTCTTTGCTCCGCAGGTTCATTTCGGATCGATCTATCTCACGCCGGAACTCGCGCTTTTGATCGGCAACGTCTACTCATATATCGTGAGCTCCAAGAAAAAACTGGTCTTGGCTTTGGAAGAAAAAATAAAGATAGCTCCCGGCATCTACGATTTCATTTTTAGATCGGACGAAAGATTGAGTTTCGAACCCGGCCAATATTTGGAATGGACCCTGGGGCACGAAAAACCGGACAGCCGCGGCAACCGCCGTTATTTCACGATCGCCTCGTCGCCGACCGAACGGAAGATGAGATTGGGCGTCAGATTTTACCCCGATCCGAGCACGTTCAAAAAGAACCTGCTGTCTATGGGGAGGGGCGACGAAATAATAGCCTCGCAGCTCGCCGGAGACTTCGTCCTGCCGCGCGACAAAAGGAAAAAACTCGTTTTGGTCGCGGGCGGCATAGGCATAACCCCCATAAGGAGCATGGTGAAGTATCTCTTGGATAAGAACGAGAAGCGCTCGATAGTCGTCTTTTATTCCAATAAGACGTCGGACGAAATAATGTATCGCGATGTTTTCGACGAGGCGGAAGGAAAACTGGGGATAAAGATGGTCTACACTTTGACCGACGATATTCCCGACGACTGGGAAGGCGAGAGCGGTCGCGTTAATGAGCGGATGATAAAAAAATACGTCCCCGATTGGCGCGAGAGGATCTTTTACGTTTCCGGCACCCATTCGATGGTCGTGTCACTGAAGGAAACGCTGGAAGACATGGGGGTGGAGAAAAAGAGCCTTAAGACCGATTTTTTCCCGGGTTTCGCTTAACCCGGTTGACCGCGAAGCCTTTGAGGAGGCAGAATGGATGAAGTTCATAAGAAAGGACTTTATCATGCATTACGATCCAAAACTTAAAGTGTGGGAAGGAACGGAAGCCGCGAAGTCGTTCGTCGTTCATGATGAAATGACGCCTCTCGTGGAACTACCTCCGGAATTCAACACTTTGAGGGATAAAGGGGTCAGGATATTCGCCAAGCTGATGTTCGATAATCCGCTCCTGAATTTCAAATTGTATCCGGCCATCGAGATGCTTGCGGATGCCGAAGAGAAAGGACTGCTCGACGACGTTCAGTTCCTTGTCGAGGGTTCTTCGGGTAATACGGCTGCCGCTTTGGCCGTGCTGGCGCGCATTCGCTACGGCAAGAAACTCGTCGCTGTCGTTCCCCGCGATATAGCCGACGGCAAGCTTCACATGCTGCATCTTTTCGGTGCGGAGGTGAGGTTTGCTGATCCTTTGAAGGGCGGCGTCGCCGAGGCCAGAGAACTGGGGAAGCAAAAAAACTTCCTCAATCTGGACCAATATTCGAACGAAGCGAATATAAAAGGTCACGCCAAACAAACCGCTAAGCAGACACTCGATCAGTTGGGCGACCGCCTGTCGTTTTTCTGCGCTGGTCTCGGGACTACCGCGACCGCGCTTGGCGCCCAACTTTACATCAAAGAGAATGGTTTGAAAACTTCCGTGATAGGAGTGATCCTCGATGACGAGGATCGTCCCGCCGTTCCGGGAGTGAGGACC
>CAYQPG010000012.1:0-9099 GCA_964419525.1 uncultured Candidatus Saccharibacteria bacterium
TCTCGCAAAATTCTCTACTAATATTAATTAATTTTCTCTTAATTGCAACATCACCATACCTTATCACGCATACACCCCTATAGTCCTCATAAGAAGGTGATCCTTCTGTTCTTTTATCAAAAGAGATGTACTTAAAGTTTTTAGTAGGCAGTTTTAATTCCCTAGACCAAAATTTTTTCAACTCCTCAGAATCTTGGTCGGCTCTCAAATGAAGTTCGCACCTAATTCGCTTTATATCGACGTTATAATTCTTCCTTAAAATATTAAGGAACGTTTTTAGTATCAGCGGATCAGTATTACCCATACCCGTCTCCTCTGGTTGTTTTAGCCCTTCGCCGAGGTAGAGCATGGCCAAAGCAAGATCGAGTACGTGCGGGCTCTTAACATCAATACTCCCAAGAGTATTTCTTGCCTCCCATAGCGCTTTTTCCAATCTCAATTTTTTCTGAGACCGATGCCACTCTACTGCCCTGGATCTAGCCACTATTAACCCATGCAAGCGTTGATTTTCCAACCTTTTTTTCTGACTCTCGGTAAGTTTAATACCCTTAAACCACCCACTCAGAGTGGAACGATTGATTTTAAGTTCTTTCTCTATCACAACGATTGAGAGGCCTCGCTTCCTCATTTCTATAGCCTTCCTCTTTTTTGCGAACCACTCAGACATTACTAAATAATTATATCATCCTGTGGTTCACATCTCAATAAAAAAAATCCCCCTCTTTTTAGGCGGAGTCGCGACGGGACAATTTATTCCATTTCTTCCTTCAATTTCCTAACAGCTATATTAATATCATCGTCGGGATATCGCAAGCGCGCCTCGATAAAATCCTCAATCTTATAGGAATCGCCGGCGGACGGCAAAATTCCCCCTATCTTCAGGAGATGCGTCCTCTTTTCCTTACCATCCTTGTCCAGGGTGGTTATGACATAGGTGTCCGGGGTATCCTCGAAGCCGAACTCGAATCCTTCGGCGCGCAGCTGCTCAACTCTCTTTATGACTTTATCTTCAACTTCTTTGGACACCTTCAATCCCTCCCTCTCCGGCATTTCCCTTTTGATGGCCATAGTTAAAATATAGCGGACTGCTCATCCAAAAACAAATACGGCATTGAAATAAATAGAGCTAACCAGTACTCGTACTGTGTTATATTTTGTTATATACTTAAAGCGGTGATTAAAAAGGAAACCTTATTGAAAATTAAAGAGTTGAGGGAGACCGGACATAGCATCCCCGAAATAAGCAGGGAGTGCAATATCTCAAAGTCTACCGCATTGAGATACGCGAAGAATACTAAAATAAAACCTCAATATAAGGAAAGGTGGTTGATGAGGCGTAATGCAAGTAAAATAATTTCCGAGAAAAATTGGGAAAGTGCCAAAATCAAAGCTGAAAAGGCATTGGATTCACTGGAAAACAAAGATCTGGCGTTACTTATCTCCGCCCTCTATTGGGCCGAGGGCGCTAAAAAGGATTTTTCTTTTCTGAATTCCGACAGCCGCATGATAAAAGTGTTCATTTATGTACTAAGGAAAGTTTTCTCAATAAAAAATACCGACATCAAAATATCCATCAGGACCTATGAAGATCTTAATAAAAACAAATGTTTGATGTATTGGTCGAAGGTAACCGGGGTTGAATTGGACAAGAATACGAGTATAGAGGTTATAAAAGGCAAAAAATCAGGAAAACTCGAATTCGGCATGTGCAGGATAAGGGTGAGGCGAGGAGGGTTGTTATTAAAAGAATTTTTTGCAACAATAGAGAGGGTTATTTCTTTAATAGGTAAGGAAAAGCCCTCGTAGCTCAACGGATAGAGTCACTCACTCCTAACGAGTAGATCGAGGTCCGATTCCTCGCGAGGGCACACGCTTGGAGGGTTCGCATAGTGGTCTAGTGCGGCGCACTCGAAATGCGCTTGGGGAGCGATCCCCTCACAGGTTCGAATCCTGTACCCTCCGCCAGATTGAAAATAGTGCATCCGAAGCGATGCGCTATTTTCATATCTAGTGCAGGATTCGAACCTGGGAAAGGGGGCGGGGAAACGGGAGTTTCCCCGTGGCGGAGCTCACGAACCGCTCCGGTTCGCGGGAGCAATTTGCTGCAGAGCGAATTGCGACGGGTTCCAATCCTGTACCCTCCGCCGAAATATGAAAAAGAAGTGGCGATTCCGCCCGCCGGACGATTTCACTCAGGCAGACCATTCTTAAGACATACCTCCTTATAGAACACGGCCGACGGCCTTATTTTCCTCTCAAGCGTCTTGTAGTCGACTTCCAAAAGACCAAATCTCGGCCAGAAGCCGTCCGTCCATTCGAAGTTGTCCAAGAGCGACCAATGAAAGTAACCCCTGACATCCACTCCCTCATCTATGGCTTTCGAGACGCATTTTAACGTCTCACGAATGAACCATTGACGGTGTTTGTCTTCTTTATCGGCTAACCCGTTCTCGGTTATGTATACGGGCTTGCCGTAGCGCTTGAGATCGGAAAGGACGCGGTGGATGGATTCGGGATTCAGCTCCCAGCCCAAATCAGAGACGGCGATATCTTTTTTCCCGAAACCTTTGTACGAAAAAAATCCGTAATTGACGACGAGATGTATGTAATGGTTGAGGCCGATGAAATCCAGGGATGAGTTTACGCGTCCGAGGAACCAATGGTTCCACCACCGGTCGCCTAAGCCGGCAATCGCTTTATTGACGCGCCGACCGCGGTAGCCTTCGAAGTGCATGTTGTTGCTCGCGATGCCCACCTGCGCGGCTGGAATAATTTTCTTTATCGCGCTAAAAGCCGATTTATGCGATTCAACCATATTGTCGATGACCCGAAGGTACGCTAAAAGATTTTTTTTCTGCGGCGGACGCAAACCCACCAGGTAAGCCTCTACGGCGTAATTCTGCGGTTCGTTCATGGTCACCCAAAATTTCACCTCCTTAAGGGAGCTGGCTATCTTGTCGGCGAATCTGGCAAGCAAAACCGGCGATTCCGGATTCTCAAAACCGCCTTTTTTTGCGAACCAGACCGGTAAGGACCAATGCCACAGAGTGACAAAAGGCTCCATGCCAAGACCCCTTAACGTTTTCACCACATCCTTGTAATAACCGATGCTTTCTTCGTCGAATCTGCCTTCTTCCGGCTCAATGCGCGACCACTCAATGGAAAATCTGTAGGCATTGTGACCCATGGACTTCGCCGTCGACAAATCTTCGCGGTAACGGTGGTAATAATCGTCGGCTTTACCGGAAATGAAGTTATCCAGTCCAAATTTTTTCAAGAGACCGAGCTTCTCGAGTTTTTTAATCCTTCCTCTCGACACCTCCCACTCGGTCCAGTTATTGCGGTTGCTTCCTTCCACCTGATGACTCGACGTTCCGGAGCCCCAAAAAAAATTTTCGGGAAAATTAATCATCCTTACATTTTGTTTCTTAACTAAATTTTTTTCAATGAAAGGATGAAAAATAAGTTATCCACAGATTTTTAGAATAAAAAACTCTATAATTAATATAGTAAAAGAAAAAGCTTAAATGTGATTGGGAGTCGACAATCCAACTTTAAGTTTTGCAAATAAAATAAATAAAAAAACAATGGCAGCGAAAAAAAAGGCCAAGAAGACGGCAAAGAAGTCTTCAAAAAAGGCCAAAAAAGGCAGCAAAAGAAGATAAGCTTCTTAAATAATCACCCCTCTCTCAAGGAGGGGTGATTATTTTTTATCGGCGCTTTCTGATAATATTAAATCAATGACATTGAGCGACTTAAAAACGATAAGGATCATCAAAAAAACCATGCCGGCAGTCGTTTCCATAGTCCTCTCCAAAAAGGCCGATGACCTTAAGAGGGAGATGGAGGCCAAACAACCGAAAAAAGGCAGATTGAGGATACCGGAGGATAAGATAGATCCCGACGGCACGGTCGAGATCGGCGGCGGATCCGGGTTCTTCGTCGATCCGAGCGGAATAGTCCTGACCAACAAGCACGTCATAGCCGAATCGAACGTCAAATACAAAGTAGTGACCGACGATGAAAACGCGTTCGACGCGGAACTCCTGGCTAGGGATCCGATAAACGATGTGGCCATATTGAAAATAATTTTTCCCGACGGACGACCAAAAACGTCATTTCCCTTCCTGAAGCTCGGCGACTCATCGGCCCTCGATCTGGGGCAGACGGTACTCGCCATAGGCAACGCTCTCGGTATATTCAAGAACACGGTCTCCATGGGAATAATCTCCGGCCTTTCAAGATCGGTCAAAGCCAAACCCGACCCCGCCGAACCGGCCCAAGAGATGCGAGGGCTCATTCAAACCGACGCCGCCATCAATCCGGGTAATTCAGGAGGACCGCTCGTCGACGCGTCGGGCAAAGTTATAGGTATAAACGCCGCCGTCGTCGCCGGAGCTCAAAACATAAACTTCGCCATACCGATAAATACAGCCCAAAGAGATTTGAACGATCTCAGAAAGTTCGGCAGGATAAAGAGGCCGCTTTTGGGCATTCGGTACGTGGCGCTCAACTCAAGTCTCAGCAAAAAAATGTCTCTGCCGGTGGACTACGGGGTCTACGTGACCAAGGAACATCCATTGGATGAGGCGGTCATACCTCAAAGTCCGGCCGACAAGGCAGGCATAAAAGAGGGGGATGTTATATTGGAATGGAACGGAAAACCAATCAAGAACGATTCCGTTCAGGATCTATTGGAAAATCTTAAAGTGGGAGACGTAATCGATCTTAAGATACTGAGGAACGGGAAAGAAATAAAAACCAGCGTCGCTTTGGCCGAAAGAAAATGAAGTTTCAGTAGGTGTACTCGTCCACCAAGAGACCATTCTTGTCCAAAAGCAACACCCTGTCGTGGCTCTGATCGAATGACCACGTGCCGGGCATCCAAACCATCCAATGATTAAGGTAAAAGTCGGGCGAGCTGCTGTTTTGGGCGTAACAACCGTTGTAATTCAGTTTATTTAAAACGACCTGACAGGCTGGCTCATTGGAAAAATAAGCTATCTGACCGACCGTCGGAGATTTACAGCTGCCGATCGATTGGATGAAATTCTGACAATCGCCCGGCAACGATGAAACCTCGGAACGATCATAGGAGCTCACGTAACTGCATTGAAGCTGCGGCGTGAACTTGTACGTGTTGTTCAAATAACCCATGCATTCGTTGATCTTAAGATTCTTGCCTATCGGGCTCGTAGAGTTATAGACATCTAAACGCGCCCCGGCGCCAAGCATTATGTCCGAATCGGCGCCGTAGCCGTACTGATTGTAATCGGAAAGTGCCTGGGGTATTAGCAGAGATCCAAAATTTGATTTTATCGTCCAACCTGTCACGTCCACCGGAGTTTTCGCGTTATAAGAAGCGTAAAGCGACACGTTCCCGGTACTACCGAGTGACGATGGATGGACGCTGCTTAGAGTCACTTCACCGTAATAGGGCGACAGATCGCTCGAATTGAAGCCGGCAGGCGGAACGATTTTATTCTCGGCAGTTATCTTGGAACTCGATCCGCCGGAAGCGGCGGCCGGACTCGGACTCGGCTTCTCCGCCTGCGTTGATATCGAGCCCTTCCCTTGATTTTTAACCGAGGGTGCTTGAAAACCTATTCTCAAAATTGATCCCAAATTCTCGAACTGGAACGAATGCTGCAACTTACTGGCGACGCTGAAAAGCGCCACTATGACTATTACGAGAATGAGAGCCAAAAAAAGATATTTCCCCATAATTAAATGACTATGTTCATTATCCTGCCTTTGACGTAAATAACTTTCCTTATCTTCGTTCCCCCGAGAGCCGCCGATACGCTGCTTATTTCAAGGGCCGCTTTTTTGATTTCATCCTCGCCGGCATCAAGCCGGATAAGCACGCTCCCCCGCCGCTTGCCGTTGACCTGTATGACGACTTCCACGGTATCACTCTCCAAAAGCTTCGGATCATACGCCGGCCACTTCACTTTGCGCACCGACGTCTTATGACCCAGCGATTCCCAAAGTTCTTCCGTAATATGCGGCGCGAAGGGAGCCAGTATCGCAAGAAAGCTCTCCCAAACGGAAAGAGGAATCTCCTCTTCTTCCTGACAGGCATTCGTGAATATCATCATCGAGCTTATCGCCGTATGGAAGGCCATTTTTTCTATGTCCTCGCCAACTTTCTTCACCGTGGCACTCAGCATCCTTTCAAGTTTTTCATTGCCCGCTTTTGAAAGTTTTTTTGAACGCCCCATGTCCCAAACGCGCCACAGGAATCGTTTGACACCCTCGATACCCTTAGTGTCCCACGCTATCGCCCGATCGAACGGCCCCATAAACATTTGATAGACCCGCGTCGCGTCGGCGCCGTAAGCTCCGACGATCGTGTCCGGATTCACGACGTTACCCCGCGATTTCGACATCTTTATCCCGCCTTCTCCCAAGATCATGCCCTGCGCCGTCCGCTTTCTATATGGTTCGCTCGTCGGCACAAGATCCAGATCATTCAGAAAAATATTCCAGAACCTGGAATACAGGAGATGGAGCGTCACGTGCTCCATGCCGCCGTTGTACCAGTCAATGGGCATCCAGTATTTCAGCTTTTTCATGGAAGCAAATTCTTTCGAATTCTTCGGATCCGCATATCGCAAGAAATACCAACTAGATCCGGCCCAGTTGGGCATCGTATCTGTTTCCCTTTTGGCCTTAGCGCCGCACTTCGGACACTTGACGTTCACCCACGAATCGACTGAGGCCAAGGGTGACTCGCCGTCGTCCCTCGGCTTGTAGTTTTTGACGGGCGGCAGGACGACCGGCAAATCCTTCTCCGGAACCGGCACATACCCGCATTTCTCGCAGTGAATGATCGGGATCGGCTCGCCCCAGTACCTTTGCCGCGAGAAAACCCAGTCGCGCAAGTGATAATTCACGGTTTTCCGCCCACCGACGAACTTGGTTATTTCCCATTTCGCCTTTTCCGAATCCAGACCGTCGAACTTGTTGGAATTGACGATTTTTCCTTTGCCCTCCCAAAGTTCTCCCGGCTTGCCGCCGGACACGACGTGAACGACGGGCAAATTGAACTTTTTAGCGAACTCGAAATCACGCTTGTCGTGAGCTGGCACGGCCATGATCGCTCCCGTGCCGTACTCGGCAAGGACATAATCGGCAATCCACACCGGAATTTCCTCACCGTTCGCTGGATTCACCGCTTTGACACCCCTGAGTTTCACGCCGGTTTTCTCTTTGTTCTCAGCCGTCCGCTCTTCCTCCGTCTCCTTCCTCGCGGCCCTCACGTACGCCTCAACTTCACCGTAATTTGAAATTTGATCTTTAAGTTTCGTGATCAGTTCATGCTCCGGAGCCAGAACTATATACGTAGCACCGAATAATGTATCCGGCCGCGTCGTGAAAACTTGTATTTTGTAGCTCGTATTTTGTAGCTCGAAGTCGATGAGAGCTCCTTCGGATCGTCCGATCCAGTTAATCTGCTGCGCCTTGATCTCATCCAAATAATCGACGTTCTCCAGTCCTTTTAGGAGCTTCTCGGCATAAGCCGTGATCTTAAGCATCCACTGCGCTTTCTTTCTTTTTTCAACGAGTGTTCCGCAGCGCTCACATTTCCCGGCGATAACCTCCTCATTCGCAAGGCCTATTTTGTCGCTCGGACACCAGTTAATATCTATCTCCGCTTTGTACGCCAAGCCATGCTTGAAGAACTGCAGAAAAAGCCACTGTGTCCATTTATAATATTTCGGGTCGGTCGTGTTCACTTCCCGACTCCAGTCGAACGAGAAGCCAAGATTTTTCAATTGCTTCCGGAACGTATCGGTGTTCTTCTTCGTCGCCACCCGTGGGTCGACGCCGGTCTTGATGGCGTAGTTCTCGGTGGGAAGACCGAAAGCGTCCCAGCCGATCGGATAGAGGACGTTATACCCCTCCATCCGCCGCTTCCTGGACACGATATCCATGGCCGTGAAGCTCCTGATGTGGCCGATGTGGAGTCCTTGGCCGGACGGATACGGGAACTCGATGAGCGAATACCACTTTTTCTTTTTGGAGACGTCACTCGCCTTGTAAAGGCCGCTCTTTTCCCAAATCTTCTGCCATTTTTTCTCAACCTTGGAAAACGGATAACTTTTCATGTTTAACCTAAATTCTACATTAAAAACGGCGCTTATTAAAGCGCCTAAAAATCACCCTTAAGGTCTTCCGGAGACGTTATTCTTTTCCAAGATGTCGCCTCAACGGCGAATATTTCATTGCCGTCCAGGACCATTTGGGACACCGTCTGCGGCAGACCAAACTCACGGGAACCGGGAGCGGCCGGTTTCAAAGGATAACTGAAATACGATTCGTCCAGGACGTACGCGGCGGCGTTCTCAAGCGTTCCCGCGACGGCGGGCATGTTCTCTGTTATGTCGAGAAGCCTGCCAGTCCCATCGGTCCTTACCGCGGCCACTTTTCCGTCCGGCACGTCGCGGTCAAGTTTTTTAACCAAGACCGCGGACGGATATTTCATCATTTCATCAAGATCCTTCTTCGCGTAGAGATCGTCCCCCATGAGAACCAGGAACCGCCCATGGATGACGGGGCGGCAGAGAGCAAGCGCGTGACCGGTGCCATTTAACTCTTTTTGCTCAACATAAATCACGGGCTTACCGGAAAAATTGCTCCCAAACGCGGCGTGGATCTGGTCGCCCAAGTAGCCGACGACGATCACCACCTCGTTTATTTCCCGCGGCAGATTCTGGAGCTTATGTTCCAGAAGCGTTTTTTCTCCGACCCTAAGAAGAGGTTTGGGTGTTTTTTGCGTCAAATCGCCCATTCTCGTCCCCAGTCCGGCCGCCAGTATGACTGCTTGCATAATGATTATTATATATGAAAAATCTGGACGGCGTTCGCGGCGATCTGTTCTGCCATCTCTTCGACGGAAATTCCCTTGATCTCCGCGAGCTTTTTCACGGTTTCAATGACGTACGCAGGCTCATTCCGTTTCCCGCGATGCGGTGCGGGTGCGACGTACGGCGCGTCGGTCTCCGAGAGTATCCGATCAGGAGGCAGGTACTTCACGAGCGCTCGATAGTCCGGCATCGCGGGCTTAGGCGGGTAGGTGACGGTGCCGCCGAA
>CAYQPG010000012.1:9199-14097 GCA_964419525.1 uncultured Candidatus Saccharibacteria bacterium
TCGCCGATCGCGACCGTTTTCGGGTCGAGTGCAAGTCCTTTGTAATACTCATAATCGAACTCCTCGCCGCGGCTCGTGAATGCCTTTGCGGCTTCTCCCCCGCCGAGCTCGTTCTCGTCGTGATGCGACTTTGCGGTATGGATAGGGTGAAGGCCGATTGCGGCATAGACCGGATCGTTCTCGAATTCGTGGGCCACTTCGACGGCGCGGCGCGACGTGTCCCGCTGAGTTCCCACGTTCACTAAGCCGACACCGGCGCCGAGCGCCCGGCGGATCGTTTCCCTGTAATCATCTTTGAACGCGGCGAAATGGGCGTGCGTATGAGCGTCGAAAAATTGAGCATTCATGGGATTATTTAATCCGTGGAAAAAGGGTGTTCGGTTTTTTCACGCTCAGCTTGTCGCCATCCCACGTGATGGATGTGGTAATCTTTTCCGCGGTTCCCGGCAGGAAAGGACTGATCATGGCGGCCACATTGTCCAAAAGAACAATGGAGCTGTATAAAACTATCGACTTATTGACCGAATCGACCATCCAGGGCTTATTATCATTGACATACCGGTCGCCATCACCGAGGAGCTTCCAAATCGCTTCGAGAGCGGCGTTGAATTTGTATTCCTCCATGTTTTTCCCGACGGTCTCTTTTGTTTCATTGATCTTCTTTTCTATTTCAACCGACAGATTTTCTCGAAGAAGGCCGTTATTTTCTCCCAAGGTCAGTACGCGCGCGGCAAAATTACCGAGGCCGTTCGCGAGATTCGCGTTGTAGCTTTCATTGAACTTGTCCCACGTGAAATCGCCGTCTTCGAACGGACTAATGTCGTGCGCGAGCCAAAAACGGAGCGCGTCGGTGCCGTATTTGTTTACAATTTCAAATGGATCAATCACATTACCCAAGCTCTTTGACATCTTTTGGCCATCATTGTTTATGAATCCATGTATCAATATCTGCCGAGACGTCGGGAGGCCTGCCGACATGAGCATTGCCTGCCACATGGCCGATTGCTGGCGGAGATTGTCCTTGCCGGCCACTTGAAACGCTTTAGAATTTTCCTTCGTGCCCCAAAACGCTTCAAATCTTTCAATATTTTCCGGCCAGCCGAGAGCCGAGACGTAATTCACGAGGGCATCAAACCAGACATACATCACGTGGCTGTCGTCGCCCGGTACCGGCACGCCCCACGGCATCTTGCTCTTTAAACGCGAGACGCTGAAATCCTGAAGTCCCGCCGCGACGAAATTCCTGATTTCCGTCTGTCGATGAGGCGGCACGACGAAATTAGGAAATTTTTTATACAAATCGAGAAGCCGTTCCTGGTATTTTGAAAACCTGAAGAAATAATTTTCTTCTTCGATAATCTCAAGCTTCAAGTTCGGATGGATCGGGCACACGCCGCCCTCGAGTTCCGATTCGGTTTTTTCCAGTTCGCATCCAACGCAATACTTTATTTGATAGTTTTTTTTGTAAATATCGCCGTTCTTATCACACCGCTTCCAAAATTCCTGCGCGGCTCTTACGTGGTAATCGTCGGTCGTTCGTATGAAATTGTCATAACTCAAATCCAGTGCTTTTTTGAGACCACCAAACCTCGCGGCGTATTTATCGGCATACTCTTGGGGACTCTTTCCCTCTTCGATGGCCTTCCAATACACCTTTTGGCCGTGCTCGTCGGTGCCTGTATTGAAGAAAACGTCAAACCCGCGGGACCGCTTGTACCGCGCGATGATGTCGGTTTGAACTATCTCCAGAGCGAACCCGATGTGCGGGTCCGAATTGACGTATGGAAGGGTTGTCGTCAGATAAAACTTTTCCATTATTCAAAATCCAGCTCTAATCGTTTGGATTTCCTCTCGGCGATGTAATCAAATATTTCCTGAACCAAGACGGCGATCGGCACCGCGAGTATTATACCCGTTATGCCGGCAATCTCTCCTCCGGCCAGAACCGAGACCAAGACGATGACCGGATGAACCCTCATGCTCTTGCCGACCAAGAGAGGCACCAGAACGTGGTTCTCGAGCTGCTGGATCAGAACGAAGAATATCACGGCGTATATGGCGATGCCGACCGAGTCGGAGGCGGCTATGACGAAAGCCAAAATGCCGGTCACTATGGGCCCGATAATGGGCACGATCTCGAATATCCCGGCCAGAACGCCCAAGACCACGGGATACCTCACACCTATCAGGAACATTCCGGCGAACACGGCCACGCCCACGAACAGGCTCAAGGCGATCTGGGTCGCGAACCATCTTCTCATCTTCCTCTCGAAATTCTTGAAAACGACCATCACCGATCTTTCATACGTTTCGGGCAATATGACCTGGAGCATTTTCTCCGCCCCGTGTTTTTCAACCGAAAGATAAAGCGTGACTATTATGGCGGAAAACACCAGCACTATGTCCGTGAGGAGCGACCAGAAAGTCGCCGTCACGGAGAAGTTGATCGACGACAAGATGCTTGATATTTTATCCAAGCCGCTCTGCGCGCCCTGGATCGAGCTCGGCAGGAAATTAATGCCGGGAAGAGTGGGTATTATCTGATTCAGCCGGGAGACGAAACCTGTAAACTCGGTGACGAGGACTGGGACGACCAAATACAAAATGGATCCCAAAGCCAGGACCGACACCACGAACACGGCGACCGTCGCAAATATCCTGCCAAGTTTGAGTTTTTCGCCCAAGAATCCCACGACGGGCTCTATCCCCAGCGACAAAACGACGCCTATCAAGAAGACCGCGAAGGCGTCTCTAGCGAAATACAAAAGAAGGGCAAACCCTATGAATATGAACACGCGCCACAGGGCCGTCCAACTTATTTCTATCTTTTGAGGCTGAGGGTTCACACCCTTAATATATCAAGAAAACTTCTTTTCTTAAAGGGTCCGATGACAGCCAAATTCAACCGGTCGCTCCTGATTATTTGCTTCGCGACCGATATTATATCCTCGGCCGTGACTTTGTTCACGGTCTTGGCGACCTCCTGGGGCGTCCTGAGTTTCAACCCCATGGTCTCCTGGGAGGAATAAAACGAACCGATCTCGTCCGAACCCTCCAAAGACATGAAAAAATTGCCTATCAAATGCTCCTTGGCCCTCTTAAGCTCGGCAGCGCCGACCTTCTCGGTCTTCAGCCTTTCAAATTCAGTCAGAGCCGCTTTCAGGACGACGTCTATTTTCTCGTGTTCCACCCCCGAAGACATTTCAAAAAGGCCGTGATCGAGATACAGGTCAGTGTCCATGCGCACGTAGTACGCCGCTCCGAGGTCGTCCCTTATTTTCTGGAAGAGCCGCGAGCTCATCCCTCCTCCTAGAACTTCAGCGGCCAGCTCTAAGGCATATTTTCTTTCGTCGTATATGTCGAAAGCCCTGAAACCCAGGACGACATGGGACTGGTCCACATCCTTGAAAGCCACCAGCTCCCTCGGCTTTTTCTGCGATTCGACTGTCTTAGCTTTGGCCGTCTTCCTGCCCGATGGCAAGCCCTGAAAATATTTCTCGACCTTTTTCAGCGTACCTTTGGTGGCCAATCCGCCCGAGACGGTGACAACCGTCGACTGGGGCAGATAATACTTGTTACGATAATCAACAAAATTATCTCGGGTAAGTTTCCTGATGATTTCTTTTTGGCCGCCTATGTCCCATCCGGCCGGCTGGTCTCCGTAGACGACGTCCATGAAAAGGTCCGCCACTTTCCTCATAGGCGTGTCTTCGTACATGTTGAGTTCCTGGATTATGACGCCGCGTTCTTTTTCTATTTCTTTGTGCTCGAACGTCGGGTCCAAATACATGTCGGCCACGATGTCTAAAATCTCGTCGGCATTTCCGTTCTTGGACTTGGCGTAGTAACTCGTCGATTCTTGTGAGGTGAAAGCGTTATACTGCGCTCCCAATCCGTCGAGCTCGGACGTAATATCGAGCGCCGTCGGGCGTTTACGCGTTCCTTTGAAGCACATATGCTCCAGGAAATGGGAGATGCCGTTGATGTCTTTGGTTTCGTACTCCGAACCGGCCTCGACCGAGACCATGACGGTCGTCGTCAAGCTTTGCGGTTCCGGCACCAAGACGACCCGGAGACCATTCTTCAATTTGAATCTGAGGGGTTTTGTCATTTGTTTTAAATTAATTTTTCTTTCAAATAATCGCCGAGTGCTTCGATCTGCACCCGTTCCTGTTTCATGGTGTCGCGGTCGCGGACCGTGACGTCGTCCCGCTCCAAACTGTCGAAGTCGATCGTGACGCAATAAGGGGTGCCGGCTTCATCCTGGGCGCGGTAGCGCTTGCCGATGTTCCCCCGGTCATCCCATGCAACCATGAAATCCTTTTTTAAATCGTCGTAGATTTTTTTCGCGGTTTTCACGAGATCCGGCTTATTCGCGAGGAGCGGAAAAACCGCCACTTTGTACGGCGCAAGCTTCGGATGCAGTCGGAGTACCGTCCTCGTCTCGCCGTCCTTCACCTGCTCCTCTTCGTAGGCGCTCATAAGAAAGAAAAGCGTCGCCCGGTCCACGCCGCCGGATGTTTCGATGATATACGGCAAGAATTTTTCTTTCGCTTCCTCGTCGAGATAGGTCATGTCTTCGCCGGAGAATTCCTGGTGCCGCCGGACGTCCCAGTCGCCCCGATGATGGATGCCTTCCATTTCCTTCCATTCACCTTCGGTCTGGTATTCGATGTCGAACGCGGCTTTCGCGTAGTGTGCGAGTTCATCCTTGGCATGTTCCTTGAATCGCAGGTTTTCCTTCTTCATGCCGAGCGAGACATACCACTGCATCCGTTCTTTCTTCCAGTATTCGAATGTTTCCATGGAGCTCTCAAGATCCGGTCTTACGTAATACTGGAGCTCCATCTGCTCGAATTCGCGCGATCGGAACGTGAACCCGCCGGGAGTTATTTCAT
>CAYQPG010000013.1:0-13336 GCA_964419525.1 uncultured Candidatus Saccharibacteria bacterium
TTAAGAGAAATTGAAACCGGTTTCAAGTCAAAGCTGTTTATTATGGCGTAGAAATCGTCCTTCTCGAGCGTTTCCTTTTCCATTAAAACCCGGGCGATCTTGTCCAGGGCTTTCTTATTCTTGGAAACTATGTTCTTGGCCGCATCGAACGTCTTTTGTATGAAATGGTTTATCGCTTTGTCTATCTCGCCTCCCACCTCCTCGGAATAATCCTTCTCGGACGAAAGCTCGCGACCCAAGAAAACCATTTCGTCTTTCTTGCCGAAAGTCCTCGGGCCGAGATCGCTCATGCCATAGCTCGTCACCATGCTTTTGGCCAATTCGGTCGCTTCCTTGATATCCGACGACGAGCCGGTCGAGACGTCACCGAACACGGCCATCTCCGCCACGTAACCGCCGAAGGCCACGGCCAGGTCCGCCAAAAACTGCGATCTGGTCCTCAAGTGCCTTTCCTCCAGCGGCAGCTTGAGGGTGTAGCCGCCGGCCAATCCGCGCGAGATTATGGAAACCTTGTGCACCGGATCGGCATCCTTGATCATGGCGGCAACCAAAGCATGGCCGGCTTCATGATAAGCGGTTATTTCTTTTTCCTTTTGGGAGATGGCACGGCTTCTTCTCTCGGGACCGAGCATTACCTTCTCTATCGAGTCCAGGAGATCGGCTTGCGTTATTACCTTCTGGTTCTTCCTGGCCGCGAATATGGCCGCTTCATTCACCAGGTTAGCGAGATCCGCGCCGGAAAATCCGGGAGTCCTGACGGCCACGACCCTGATATCCACGTTCTTGTCCAAGCGCTTGCCCACTGAATGTATTTTCAATATCTCTTCCCTGTCATTTATGTCCGGAACGTCCAATATGACCCGCCTGTCGAACCGGCCGGGGCGGAGGAGTGCCGGATCCAAGATGTCAGGCCTGTTGGTCGCCGCCGTCACGATGACGTTGGTATCCCTGTCAAATCCGTCCATTTCAACCAGTATCTGGTTCAGTGTTTGCTCCCTTTCGTCATGTCCGCCGCCGAGGCCCGCTCCGCGTTCGCGACCGACGGCGTCTATTTCGTCTATGAAAATTATTGAGGGCGCGGCCTTTTTGGCCGTTTGAAAAAGGTCTCTCACGCGCGACGCTCCGACGCCGACGAACATTTCCACAAACTCCGAGGCTGAAATATGGAAGAACGGCACGTTCGATTCGCCGGCCACCGCTCTCGCGAGAAGCGTTTTGCCGGTGCCCGGCGGCCCGACCAAAAGAACGCCTCTTGGTATCCTGGCCCCTATTTCCAAAAATTTCTGCGGATGTTTCAGAAAATCAACCACCTCGGTGAGTTCCTCCTTGGCTTCCTTGAGGCCAGCCACGTCTTTGAACGTAACCTTGTCTTTGTTTGACGAAAAAAGCCTTATGTTCACCTTGCCGAAATTGAGGGCTTGATTGGCCCCGCTTTTAGCCTGCCTCATGATGAACCAAAAAAGGGCGGCCATGGCGAGTATCGTGAGCAGCGGCGGCAGAATGATACCCATCCAATACTGACTGCCGCTCTGACTCTCGACGTTCAGATTGATCTTCGAGATCGACGTGGACGAAACCCCCAGGTTTCTCAGCGTCTCCACGACGCCGTTCTCGGTCTCCTTTTTGGAAACAGCCGAACTTCCGTCGTTGAAAGCGATCTTAAGATCGTTGCCGTTTACGGTGACTTCCTTCACTTGACCGGCGGTTATGTCTTTGGCTAAATCGCCCAGCGTTATTTGCTTTGCGCTCTCTCCCTGAGGATTGACGAACAACGAGAATATGAAGGCTATCGCGAATAAAGTTACGATGCCGATGGTAAAGCTTTTAACGAATTTGTTCATAAACTTAGGATTGTGGGTTACAGGGCATAAGGTATAGAAGTTTTTTCGTCCTACACCCTAATCCCAGAACCCTAATCCTTGAAATTACTTTTTTAGTTTTAAGTTGATCCTTCTCTCTTCGCGCCTGACGTTCTCTATTATAAACGAATATCTTTCTCCTTGCGAGATTTCTTTCTTCATCTCGGAAACGCCGCCGAATTCGGTCACTCTGATGAAGCCTTGGAATCCGTGATCGAGATTAATGACCGCTCCAAACTGGTTAAAGGCATAGACCGTTCCTTCCACTTCGTCGCCGTCCTTGAAATATTCCCCAATATTGACCCACGGGTCCTCCTTCAAAGCTCTCAAGGAAAGCGATATCCTGCCGTCCTTGATGTCGACTATCTTGGCCTTGACCACGTCGTCGACTTTAAGCACCTCCTTGGGATTGTCTATTATCCTCCAATCTATCTCGGAAACGTGTATAAAACCTTCAACGGCCGGATTATCGGTGAACCTTATAAAAACACCGAAGTCGGCCACGCCGGAAACGATGCCTTCTACTTCTTGGCCCACGGAATAGTTCTTGGCCAAATCCCTCGCGCTCATCTCGTCGGCGGCTTTTTCCGAAACTATCAATTTATTGGTGCGCGGATTAACGTCTATTATCCTGACTTTAAGTTCAACGCCGACCAAAAGCTGCAGGGATTGCAGTATTTTTGATCTGTCCTCGGAATCAACCTTGGGATAGTGTTCCGAAGAAAGCTGCGAGACCGGAAGAAAGGCCGGAAGACCTTTGAGATCGGTCATAAGGCCTCCTTTATTGAAGCCCGAAGCTTTAATGGTCAGCACCTCTTCTTTGTCTTTAAGCTCCTGAACGTCCGTCCAAGCCTTCTGCTTATCGGCTTCGGAAAGCGACAGTTCGACGAGGCCTTCGTCGTTGTCTATGTCTATCACTTTGGCGTGAACCGCGTCGCCGACGTTTAAGTTCTTTATGTATTCCCTCGCGTTCTGCAATTCACCGCGATAGACGGCTCCGGTACCGTACTTGCCAAGATCTACGAAAAGCTTGGCGGAACCTTTTTCTAAAACCTTGCCATCGACCAGGTCACCAGCCCTCAAAGTGGGCAAAAAAGAGTGATTGGTCTTCAGTATCTGACCTATGGAACCGCTGCCGTTCTTTATGTTTATCGTCATTTTTTGTGGCTCGAGAGCCGTTGATAGGGCCCCAAGCTCAAAAATAATACCAAAGACGCGCGGAAATGTCTAATTTTAAAGTTCAAATTTAAAACATCGGGACTTGTCATTTGAAATTTGAACTTTGACATTCTAAAATGTATTTATATGGTGATAACTTACAATGGCGGAGGTTACTTCAAACTCCAATCCGGAGAAAAGACGATACTCATAGACCCGGATAACCAAAGATCGTTCAAAGGCTCGATTCTTGCCTTGAACACGGTAAAACCCTCCAAGGTCGCGGCCGAAGAGGGCGGACCGTTCTTCGTAGACAATCAGGGAGAATACGACATTTCCGACATAAGGATTGAAGGCCGGACGGCCGGCTACGAAGACGGCGAAGAGAAAACCGTTTACAGGATCGTTTTCGATGACATGGAAATCGGCGTGTTGGGACCAATAAAAAAAGAATTAGACCCCAAGACGATGGAAGTATTGGAGGATTGCGACATGCTCATAGTGCCAAGCGGAGAAAAACCTTATCTGAGCGCCGCCGGCGTGGCTAAAATAATACGCCAAACCGAACCCGGGATAGTGATCCCCGGGACGGTCAAGGATCCCAAGGAGCTTTTCAAGGAATTAGGCCAAGAGAACAACGTGAAACCCGAGGAAAAACTGACCATAAAAAAGAAGGAGATAACGCCCAAGGCGATGCTCATTAAGTGGCTGTCCGCTTAAAACATGTTCTATGCAAAAAAGATCTCTGACTTCATAAGCCGGATTCAAAAGAAAGACGACAAAACAAGAAAAAAATACCTTTACTTGTCGTCTTCGGTATCGATGCTCATCATAGTGGCGCTTTGGGTCGCTTACCTGAGCACGTCCGTGCCGCTGGTCCAGACCGCCGGCGACGCTTCAAGCACGGCCCAAGCGTCAACATCTGAACCGGTGACGCCGAACTACGCCGTACCGGACAAAGCGGCTAACAATCAAAACTCGTTTTTCGACACACTTGGCAAGGGACTGTCGAACATATCCAATTCCACGATTGACGGATTGGGAAACGTCGCGGGCCAAATAAAAGATTTAGCCGTCAATGCGTGGGCGGGATTAGAGAACAACCTCAAAAAAACCAACGACTTCAGCGTCCAGAAGGGTGGCGAAGAGGCCGTCGGAACGGAGACCTATTCCACGGACACGCTTCAAAGCATACCGCCTACGCCTCTACCATAAACCGACCTTTTGGATTAAAATAACTTGCACTACGACGATGGACGAGAAAGAAAAAAAAGAACAAGGAAAATTGGAAGAGAAGGAAATAACCGAGGAACTTTCGGAAGCTTATTTGGATTATGCGATGTCCGTCATCGTCTCAAGGGCCTTGCCGGACGTGCGCGACGGATTGAAGCCGGTCCAAAGGAGGATACTCTGGGCCATGTGGGACACGGGACTGACCCACAGCGCCAAGTTCAAAAAATCGGCCAACGTTGTCGGCGAGGTCCTCGGCAAATATCATCCGCACGGCGACATGGCCGTCTACGACGCGTTAGCCAGGATGGCCCAGGACTTTTCTCTCAGATACACCCTCATAGACGGGCAAGGGAACTGGGGTTCGGTTGACGGCGACTCTCCGGCCGCCATGCGTTATACCGAAGCCAGACTTTCTAGGATCGCCGAGGAGATGCTCACGGACATAGAGAAGGAGACTGTCGACTGGATACCAAACTACGACAATACACGCGAGGAACCGCAATTTCTGCCGGCCAAACTCCCTAATCTTCTTCTGAACGGCGCGGTGGGCATAGCCGTCGGTATGGCGACATCCATTCCGCCGCACAATTTGAGCGAGATATCGGACGCCATAATTTACCTAAGCAAGAATCCCGAGGCGACCGTCAAAGAATTAATGCAGTTCGTTCAGGGGCCGGATTTCCCGACCGGAGGTATCATCTACGGCCGAAAATCGCTCGAAGAGGCCTATTCCACCGGCAAGGGTTCCATAACAATGAGAGCTAAGGCCGACATCGAAGAAAAAAAGAGCGGCAGTTTCCAAATAGTGATAACCGAGATACCTTACCAGGTCAACAAATCGGACCTTATAACCAAGATTGCCGAGCTGGTCCAGGAGAAGAAAGTCGAAGGCGTGAGGGATGTGCGCGACGAATCCGACCGGGAAGGCATGAGAATAGTCATAGAACTCAAGAACGACTCCAATCCCCAGAAGATATTGAACCAGTTTTTCGAATACACCGAGCTTCAAAAGAACTTTTATTACAACATGCTGGCTTTGGTAGACGGCATCCAGCCGCAGGTCCTTTCCTTGAAGGATGTTCTTTCTTATTACCTCGATCACCGGAAACTTATCGTAAAAAGGAGGACGGAATTCGACTTGAGGAAAGCCGAGGAAAGAGCCCACATATTGGAAGGATTGGTAAAGGCGCTCGACGTCATAGACAAAATAATAGCCACCATTAAAAAATCAAAGGACAAGGAGACCGCCAAAATAAACCTGATAAAGAATTTTAAATTGACCGACGTCCAAGCGGAAGCCATATTAGAAATGAAACTTCAGTCGCTCGCAGCCCTCGAAAGACAGAAACTGGAGGATGAGCTCGCCGAGAAGAAAAAAATGATAGCCGAGTTGAAAGGAATACTCAAAGAGCCCAAAAAAATATTGAGCTTGATAGAGGGCGAACTCGTCGAACTAAAGAAAACATTCGGCGGCGAAAGGAAAACCAAGGTAGTCGCCGGCGGCCTCAAAGAATTCAACGAGGAAGACCTGATACCCGAAGGCGATTCCATAATAACCGTCTCGGAAGACGGCTACATAAAAAGGATGCCGTCCGATACCTTCCGTTCGCAGAAGAGAGGCGGCAAAGGGCTCATAGGCGCCGAACTGAAAGAAGAGGACAAGATCTCCGAGATCCTGTACGCCTCGACCCATGATAATATTCTGTTTTTCACCGATAAAGGCAGGGCCTTCCAAACCAAGGCCTACGAAATACCAGAAGCTTCGCGTACCTCCAAAGGAAAGTCGGTGTACAACTTCCTCGAGATCCCGGTGACCGAAAAGGTTTCGACCGTCATTTCCTATCCGAAAAACACGACGGAAGGCTATCTCGTAATGATCACGAAGGGGGGAGTCATAAAGAAAACCTCGCTCAAAGATTTCCAGAACGTCAGGCGGACCGGGATAATAGCTATAAAGCTGTCAAGCGAAGACGCGCTTATGTGGGTCAAACTTTCAAGCGGCCAGGACGAGATAGTGCTCACGACCAGTTTCGGTCAAGCCATACGTTTCAAGGAAAAAGACATCAGGGGCATGGGCCGCACGGCCGGCGGCGTAAAAGGCATAAATCTCAAAAAGAGCGATTCGGTGAGCGGCGCCGACGTCATACCTTCAAAATCGTCTTCCGACCTGAAACTCTTGGCGGTGACGGCGAACGGTTTCGGAAAACAGACGGGCCTCAAAGAATACAAAGTCCAAAAGAGGGGCGGTTCCGGCATAAAGACCGCGAAAATAACCGATAAAACCGGGCCCGTGATAGGCGCTCACGTAGTCGGACCGGAGACGGAGGAAATAATAGCCTTCTCATCCAAGGGTCAGGCCATAAAAATACCGCTCAAAGATGTTAGAATCTTAAGTAGAGCCACCCAGGGAGTGAAAATAATGAATCTGGAAAAAGGAGACAAGCTGATCGGAATAGTATGCCTTTAAAAATTTTTAATTTTTAAACAAGGTAAATGAATCTCTCGAAAAAACAATTGATGATAGTGGGCGGCATCTTCGTCCTTGTCATTGCTTTCGTCCTCGTGATCATAGGCGTACTGCCCGGCTCCAAAAACACCGGAACCAATCCGGCCAGCATTAGAGGAACGCTCACGATGTGGACTTACAACGAAGATCCCCAGAACTACAGCCAAATCGTAAGTTCCTTCAATTCCACCTATCCCAACGTGAAGGTGAATATCAAGAATTTCACCGATTACAACGTCTATAAACAGAGTCTCTTGGAAGCCATGGCCACCGGCCAGTCGCCGGACGTTTTCATGATACCCTCGACGGAACTCCCCAACTATTTGAACAAGATAACCCCCGTACCGATCTCGGTCCTCTCGCCTTTGGCCTTGAACCAGTATTTCCCGCAGGTGGTGAGCCAGGACTTCGTGAGCGGCGGGTACGTTTACGGCCTGCCCTTGTCGATAGACACGATGGCTCTCATATACAACAAGGACATGTTCGCCAAAGCCGGAATAGTTTTCCCTCCGGCGACCTGGCAGGATTTTTTGGGCGACGTCCCCATCCTCACCAAAATATCCGGTAACGGCACGATAGAACAATCGGCGGCGGCCATCGGCACGTCCGAAGTCAACATCGATCACGCGCCGGACCTTTTGGCCCTCTTGATGCTTCAGACCGGTACGCAGATAACCGACACCAAGAGCCAGGCCGCGTCGTTCGATTCGAATACCGGGCTCAACGCCATCCGTTTCTACACCCAGTTCGCCAATCCGCAGAACAAATATTTCACCTGGAATTACAACATGCCCGATTCGCTGGACGCTTTCGCCGAGAATAAGGTGGCCATGATATTCGATTACGAATCGGCGATCGGCACGCTCGAATCCAAGAATAACTTCCTGAACTACGGCATCGCTCCCATGCCACAACCCGCTTCGTCAACGGCCTACGTGGCTTACCCCAATTACTTCGGCTACGTGGTTTCGCGTCAAAGTCAGATAAGCTCAATCGCTTGGAACTTCGTGACCAAGATGACGACGAGCGCTTCGGATGCCGATTCCTACGTCAAAGCCTCCGGCGAGCCGCCGGCGCTCCTTTATCTCATAAACTCCTACTCCAATAACCCCAACTTGTCGGTATTCGTCAAGCAGGAACTGTACGCCCGCTCCTGGTACGGACCGAACAGGGACCAGATGAACCAGGTCTTGTCCAGCATGATAGACGCTATAGACACCAAGCAATCGGACATCACGACGGCCGTGAGACAGGCCAAGGATCAGATAACCAATCTGATGAATAGCGTATTTTAAAGGGGGATTGTAAAATTATAAAAATGAAAAGATTCCTAAAACTCGCGCCGATCATAGTCCTACTCTTCGTGGTGAGTTATGGTCTGGCTCATGCCCAGGGAACCGGCATCTGGAAAGGAACGAATTGCGCGGCCGGCAGCCAGTACGGCGGGCCCGTCGGACCATGCGATTTCTGCGACGCCATAATCGTGGCCGACAACATCATTAATCTGCTTTTTCAATTCTCGCTCATCATAGGAACCTTGATGATAGTCATAGGCGGCATCGTCACCATGACGGCCGGAGGTTCGGAGGCTAATGCCAAGAAGGGCAGAAACATAATCACCAAGGCGATAGTGGGCGTCGTGATCGCTCTCGTGTCGTGGACCGTCGTCGGGACGGTCATGCAATTTTTGAGCGGCAGCGCGAATTTCCCCTGGAACAAGATTTCATGCACCCACAATCCCGAACTGCCAATCCTCTCTGGAATGCCGAAGCTCCAGAACGCGAGCACCACGTACGCCAAAGTTGACGTCGCGAACGGCACCTTCGCCTGCAGCAAGAGCGGAATATCATGCTCCGATGCCGAAGGCACGTTCTGCGCTAACGAGCCGTGCGTCACGATAGACAAATCGCTCTGCGGCCAAGCGGCGCCCATAGACCAGACGCAGACGGTCTGGCGCGACACTTCGTCGGGCGCGACGGCCGGCAACATTACGACCTACCAATGCTACAACACGGCGGCGGACTGCGCCGCGAAAACCACATCAGCCTGCGTGCAATCCGTGACGACGGCCGGCAGCACTTATACGCCGCCTGTGCCGCCCGTGGTTACCTACGCGAAGATCGCGAACGACGGCACCATACAATGCAGCACCTCGAGCTGCGACGCGATCCAGGGACCGAACATCCCGGCATACGCCGCCTGCATAACGCCCGGCAATTCGTTTTATTTCACGGATTCTTCCCAGTGCGGCCAGAAAATAAACATAACCATCGGCGGCCTCTACGCCTTCGCAAAACAGGACGCGACCGATCCCGGCAAATACATCTGCAAGATCAATGACTGTTCGATAGCCGGCACGAACGCTTCCGACACGTGCTTCATCGTCCAGAAGCTCCAATGCTCCGGGTCCGACGGACTCCTTTATTAATCTGTTATAATGAGATCAATGAAAAAGATAATCGCCGCGATAACCGCCGTCTGGTCCTTGTTGTTGGTGAAAATGACGGTATTCGCGCAAAGTTGGACACCCGGACCGTCAAACACAAATGTCAACGTAACACTCCTGAATCCGCTCGGCACCCAGAACGGCACCATCGAAGGGATCATTAGCAGCATCATGGATTGGCTCATAAAACTGGGTGCGCCGGTTGCGGCCCTCATGATAATAGTGGGCGGCATACAGATACTGATGTCCGGCGGATCTCCCGATAAGTTCGAAAAAGGCAGGAAAACAATACTTTACACCGCCATCGGCTATGGTATAATCCTTCTCGGAGATGGTATAATAAAAATCGTACAGAAAATACTTCAAGGATAAGGTCGTATAAGAAATAAAAAGGTCGAGAAACTTAAATAAACATGAGAAAATCAAACTTAGTTAAAGCAGTAATCTACGGAGTAAGCGCCTTGCCGCTTCTGGCTTTTGCCCAACCCCAGGTGCCGGGCAACATAGTAAACACCTACGGCGACGTGACCACGCTGATCTCGACGGCCGCGAACTGGATACTGGGAATACTCTTGGCCGCCGCCGTGGTGTTCATATTGATAGCGGCCTTCAATTATTTAACGTCGGGAGGGGACGAAAAGAAAGTCGCCTCGGCCAAAAAGATGGTCACTTACGCCATAATAGCCATAGCTTTGGGCCTTTTGGCGAGAGGCGTGGTAGCGTTGGTGCTGTCATTCTTCGGTCAATCGAGCATAAACCCGCCGCAATAGATTTAGCGGATCAGATCCATGCTAAATTTGGCCTATATAATCATTTCGTTGATAATAACGGTGCCGCTCTTCCGAGCGGCATCCGTTTTTGCGCAAACGCCGTCCGTAATGTCGGCGCCGCCCGAAACAAGCATCTCAACGGGCGGAATATCGGCCTTGATAACGCTCATCAACTCGGCCCGAAACTGGATCTTCGGCATACTTCTCGCAATCGTTGTTGTTTTCATACTCATAGCGGCCTTTAAATTCCTGACGTCGGGAGGGGACGAAAAGAAAGTCGCCTCGGCCAAAAAAACCCTCCAGTACTCGATAATAGCCCTCATAATAGGCCTTCTTTCCGGAGGAATAATCGTGCTTGTCGGATCTTTCGTCGATTCCGCGTCCAGCCGTCAAAATAATAGCAACCCGTCAAGCGGCGTACCGACACCCAATGGACCGATAACCCCGGTACCGCCCGCCCCGCTCGTCACCGGCTGCAACTTGAGCGGCTGCATATTGCCGGGCCAGGCCTGCGACACCGTGACCGGCAATTGCGTGTACGGGAGCGGAAAAAGCTGCACATCCGACGAACAATGCGGAGCCGGAGAGTGGTGTAAGGACAGCATATGCCAAAGTTCGAGCGGCAATCCGGTCGGTGGCAGCCAGGGGTCTTCCAATACTAATTCCAATCAAAGCGGCCAGCAGACGCCTTCGCCGGCCGGCTCAATACAAAACGGGGACGTGTGTTACGGCGTGGACAGCGAATGTGCAAGCGGAGTCTGCGACTGTTCGACGCTAATCAGCAACGGGAAGTGTTTCTGTAAATAGGATTCGTATATAATAAATAAGATGAACCTCATAAACATAGCTCATGCGGCCAGCTCCATCACAAGCCCGACGGGCGTCATAAACGCCATAACGAGAGTCGGGGGAGCGCTCTACTCGGTACTCGTGGCCCTGGCCGTCATATTCATATTGATCGGCGCCTTCCAAATACTCACGGCCGGCGACGATTCCAAGAAATTCGAGAAAGGCAAGAACCAGATAATCTACGCGGCCGCGGCCGTCGCGATCGGACTCCTCGCGACCGGCATCGTGAAGATCGTGAGCGACCTCGTGAGGTAGGCCGTACTCCTTAAACAAAAAAAGCCGTGAGGGATTTTGTCCCTAACGGCTTTCAAATTTACTTGCTCGGCGTTATGATTGTCAAAACGCCGGCAGCACCAGACTCGGTGCGCGCTAGGAAACTGAAAGGAACATGCCTTCCGAAGCTGGTTGTATCGCCAACCTCGGGACCGCATATATAAAGTTTCTTGTTATCGAGGAAGTAAGCAAAATACTTCGACGACGGAAGAAACTGTATCCCTCTCAACCCCGACGCTATTTTGATCTCTCTCCAAACCGAATCCAGTTGGACCGGAACGGTTTCATTTGGACCGACATACACGGAACCAATTCCGACCTGAGTCCTTTGAGTCGCTCTCTTCTTGGCACTTCTCCAAATCTCCCGGCGCCTCTTTTCGACACCGGCGATCTGACTGGAATCCCTCGAAGCGATACTGTCGTATGATACCAGAGCGGTATCGACGTCAAATTTCTTGACGCCCAGTGACTCTTTCATGGCGAGTGCTTGTCTCGACACGATCGTGTCCACAAGGACGTTCAAGAAGTTTTCCTGATTCTCCTTGTACTTCGCGAAGTGAGCGTCGCCTCTGCTGGTCATCCAGGTAGTTGCATAGATCACATCGTCCCTGATTGTCCTCCATCCCGAAGGAAAGAACGACCTGAGAAGCATGTAAACTATGACGGCGCCTATGGTCGAAAATATAAGAAGATCGGCTAATTTTTTACCTCTGGTCATCTTTTTGCTGAAAGCTCCCCAAACTGCTAAGGCCTGGACTACAATCACGAACAGTGACCATAGAGCACCGCTCATGAAAAACCCGACTACGAATATGAGAGCTCCCAAAAGAAAACCAAAGACTATTTTACCGCCTATTCCTTTCATTTCTAACCTCCGAATCTCGTGAATATTCCTTTGCCGAGCGACAATAAGAATTCTCCGATAACCTCTCCCACTATCTCTATTGGAAGAAATTTCTCGAACAACCCTTTCTCGTCGTGGTGCTCTTCATGCGAAGGCGCCGGCGTTTGAGGCTTTTCCTTTGACAATAATTCAAAGTGTTCCATCCTTTGATCGTAGAGATCCATTGCCCTTCGTGAGGCTGACCTCACTTCATCGGAGAAAGCCACGAAAGTGAACAGAAATGTTATGGCCGACAAAACAAAAAAGGTGATCCATGGCCACAGATTCCCCGTGACCGCTTCGCCGTTGATTATTTGGATAAGCATCACGGCAAACGGCGTGCTGTTGCTAAGTACGGCATAGAGGAACGAAATAATGGTCAATCCCACAAGGCCCAACCAAGTGCGATTATTACGATCGCCAAGGATTGCCCTCCGTAACCAACCATCTTCCCCTTTGTTATCGGCGGATTCAGCATTATTTGCTGCGATGTTACCGGCCTGCCGAGAACGTCGCTGCTCGCGTCGACCGATATGGTACATCGTCGGCGCGAACACCAAGAAAAAAGCTGAAAAAAATCCACCAACAACGACTATTACCAAGCTTGCTGCGTCCATCTTATTATCCTTCCTTTTTTAGTATTTTCTTCCGTAGAAGGTGTGCCGATAATACTTATCGCCGCGGCCCGCTACTTTAATCTGGATTTCCCTCTCTTCTCCCGGCTGGAGCTCGAAGGAAAATTCCAAATCTCCATCGTCATCGGTTGGATTTTTGGCGACCTCGGATTTTCCGCTGTCGCTGATCACCACTTTAGCGCTTATGCCTTTCTTTTCTTCGTCCAATACACTGACGAAGAAATGAATATGGTTCTTGACGCGGGTTGGACTGACCACTAATTCAGCCGGTGTTTTCTTTTTCTCCGTCAAAGTGATGGTCTTCTTGTCCCTGATCATGGTACCCTTAATCCTCGCCTCGAACACGTGCGTGCCCTTGGTTAGATTTTTGAAATCGATGGATATTCTACCTTCTTCATCCGTCGTGTCTACCAGCGATTCATCGTTGTGATAGAACACGACTTCGATGTCACCAAGAGGCTCCTTATCTCCGCTGTAGACGGAGATTGTCGCCGTGACATTCCAGGTTCCGCCGTTGATCTTATCGGCTTCCGACAATTCCAGCTTTATCCGCCGCTTATTACTCGGCAAAGCAAAACCAAAAGGTGTTTCCGCCATTTTCTCAACTCCTTGTTTTTTTATGTTAGACTCTTTTAGACTCTTTTACCGATGTGACGGCCCCAAAAGGCTGATCTGGGATTGTGATCTTTATTTCGTTGGTTTCTCCGTCGTAACCCTGAGGAGT
>CAYQPG010000014.1:0-12883 GCA_964419525.1 uncultured Candidatus Saccharibacteria bacterium
GTCCAGTATTCCTGCGAAGAGGGCTAAGACTTGGGCGCCTGCCTGCGCAGGCAGGTCGCCCCGGAGACAGCCCGATGAGCGGGAATACTGGGCTCGGCACCCGCATTGAGGGCTATGATATTTCAAACATCAGCGGCACTTCGGCTGTCGGTTCCATGGTTGTGTTCGCCGACAACGAACCCGACAAGGACGAGTACCGTAAGTTTAAGATCAAAACCGTTCTTCAGCCGGACGATTTCGGCATGCTCAAGGAAGTTTTGGAAAGACGCCTGAGAAATCCCTGGCCCTTGCCGGATCTTTTTCTGATCGACGGGGGAAGTGGACAGGTGAGTGCCGTCCGCGGAATTCTCGACAAGGCGGGAGTTAAAATCCCGGTTATCGGCATCGTGAAGGGTCCCGAACGGAAACGGAACGATATCGTCGGGAAAATCCCGGCGTTCACCGACCTCGCGACGCTCATAAAAGTAAGGGACGAAGCTCATCGCTTCGCCATTACTTACCACAAGAAGGTCAGGGGGTATAATTTCCTGCCCTAAGCCTTCTTTTCGAAGGCCGAATTCACCGCCCGTCTTATCCTCCCCGCCTTTTTATCGTCGATATTCTTGCTCCTGAAATCAAAATGCTCCAAAGCATTCCGGAGTTCCGGGAGAAGCGCATCCTGCACATAGTCCTTGCCGTATCCCCCCATGTTTTCATACCGGACTACCACTTTATTGATCTCCGCCTCCATGAGCTGCCCGATAAGGGCTTCATTAGTTCCCGATTCGATGTTCTTCTCCAGCATATCATTCGACAGAACATCGACCATGATGCTGTCGGCCAGATCATGAACGTTCGGCGGAACTTCCTGCAAGACCTTTCCGATGCCTCCATTTTCTATATTTCCCATACCATTATCGTACAATGTAAAGCGTTTTTTGACAACCGCCGTTTTTTTTGATTAAATAAGGTGTTATCCAACTTATGAAAAGAAACAATATCAGGAATATCGCCATTATAGCTCAGGTTGACGTCGCCCCTCGACAAGTTCGGGGCTCCCGCAAACCCAGCAGTTCGCGTGCTCCGCGACGGGAAAACTCCAGTTTTCCCGGCCCCTTTTCCGTCAACGTGGGCAAATCCACCAAAAACATATGAAAAAAAGAGAAGATATTCGAAACATTGCCATCATCGCTCACGTTGACCACGGAAAAACGACCCTGGTCGACGCACTCTTGAGGCAATCCGAAAACTTCAAGATGAAGAGCGACGCGCCACAGGATCTCATCATGGATTCCAACGAACTCGAGAGAGAGCGCGGCATCACCATATTCTCCAAGAACGCTTCGGTCCATTACAAGGGGATCAAGATAAACATAGTGGACACTCCCGGCCACGCCGACTTCGGCGGAGAGGTGGAACGCATCATGCGCATGGTTGACGGCGTTCTTCTTCTCGTCGACGCGAAGGAAGGACCGATGCCCCAGACGAAATTCGTCTTGAGAAAGGCGATTCAGGCCGGACATAAAGTGATACTCGTAATAAACAAAATCGACAAACCGGACGCTCGCGTCGAATGGGTGCTGAACGCCACTTACGATTTATTCATAGAGCTCGGAGCCACTGATGAGCAGATAGAATTTCCCATCATATATGCTTCGGCCATCCAAGGCAAAGCCGGATTGAAATCAGATCTCGCTGAGATGAAGGACGTCGATCCGATATTCGACACCGTCTTGTCCTACGTCCCGGCACCGTCTATCGACGATTCAAAGCCGACGCAAATGCTGACCGTCAACCTGATATACGATAACTACAAAGGTAAGGTCGCGGTTGGCCGGCTATATTCCGGAACGCTCAAGAAAGGATCAACCGTCGCCCATATCACGAGAAACGGGGAGATAAAAAAGGAACAGCTGAGCGCCGTGATGCTTTTCGATGGATTGGCCCGCATTGACGTCGAAGAAGCCTCGGCCGGAGATATCGTGGCTGTCGCCGGCATTCCCGACATATCGATAGGCGAGACGATAGCCGACATCAACGATCCGGTGGCCCTTCCGACAATCAAAATAGACGAACCGACCATAAAGATGACGTTCGGGGTCAATACCTCCCCGTTCACCGGTCAGGACGGCGAATACACCACCTCCCGGAACATAAAAGAGCGCCTGGAACACGAACTCGAAACCGACGTGGCTCTTTCGATAACGCCGACAGACTCGTTCGACAGATGGATTGTCGCCGGCCGGGGAGAACTCCACCTCGCGATCCTAATAGAAAAAATGAGGCGCGAAGGGTACGAGCTGGAGGTCTCGAAGCCTCAAGTCATATTCAAGGAAGAGAACGGCAAAAAACTGGAACCGATCGAACTCGTTTCGATAGAGGTTCCGGAGGTCTATTCCGGCACCGTCATAGAAATGATGGGCAAAAGACTGGGCCTCATGAAAGATATGCGGGTTGACAATCTGTCTACGCAGGCAGGCGGTACGGCGTTCATGGACTTCGCCATCCCGACGAGGGGTCTCATCGGCATACGAAACCGGTTTCTGACATCGACCAAGGGAACAGGCATAATGAACAGCATCTTCCTGGGATATGAGGGGTACAAAGGCGAACTTCAGAACGACGACCACGGCTCTATAGTCAACACCGAAACCGGAGTGACCAACAATTACGGCCTTGTATCCGCCCAGGGAAGAGGGAAACTTTTCGTCGAATCCGGGACCCCGGCCTATGAAGGCATGGTCGTGGGCATAAACGCCAAAGCGGGGGACGTCCTAGTGAACGCCTGCCGCACGAGAGAACTCACCAACTTCCGGGCCAAGAACGAAGGTCTTCAGGATCAGCTTGAAGTACCGCTCAAGCTCACGCTGGAAGACGCCCTGAATTACATAAGCGACGACGAACTGGTGGAAGTCACGCCGAAGAACTTAAGGATCAGGAAAATGTTCCTCTCAGAGAACGAGAGAAGAAGGTCCAAAAGAGAAAATAAAAATTAACGGCGGCACGGGGCTTGTCCTAAAAGGGCAAGCCTTTTAAAATTAAGTGATGTCCATATACTACACTGCCCAAAGAAAAACCAGAATCTTCGACCCGTCGTCAAAAGAACCGTTCTTGATATCGAGAAGCGGAATCGAACTTTTTATGGAGTGCCCCCGCTGCTTTTACCTCGATAAAAGAAAAGGCACCGCACGTCCGAATGGATTTCCCTTCAGCTTGAATAACGCCGTCGACGCGCTTCTAAAAAATGAATTCGATGTTCACCGGGCCGCCGGATCCAAACATCCGCTGGTTAAAGCGTACGGCATAGATGCCATTCCTTACGCTCACGAAAAACTGGAAGAATGGCGCGATTCGCGGACCAGAGGCATCAAATTCGTGCATAAGCCGACTAACCTTGCCATTCACGGCGGGATAGACGACGTTTGGATAAACCCTAAAGGCGAGCTTCACATAGTCGACTACAAGGCCACGTCCAAGAGCGGGGAGGTGAGCCTTGATGCCGATTGGCAAATATCGTACAAACGGCAAGTGGAGGTTTATCAATGGCTTTTCAGGCAGAACGGTTTCAAAGTTTCGAACATCGCCTATTTCGTTTATTGTAACGGCAATGCTGACAAGGAGGCTTTCGACGGAAAATTGGAATTCGACGTGAAGATCATCCCTTACAAGGGCAATGACGGGTGGATAGAACAAACTCTCAGTGATATCCAGCAATGCTTGATGGCGGACAAAATCCCAGACCCAGATCCTGATTGCGACTACTGCAAATACAGGTTCGCGGCCAGGACCAAGGAATAAGTGGTATAATCAAAGCGGTACCACACAAAACCAGAAAGGGGGATAACGTCATGGGAAGAAAGATAACCCTCACGGCTTATGAAGTGGACAAAGTTTTGGGCAAATCAGCCAGTTATTTGGCCGGCCGCAAGATAGGCATACTGGTGAACAGGTTGATAGTGACCTATTTCAACTATCAGGACTTCAGCATCCTCGACCTCGAAAGCACCACCGTAAGGAAATCGCTCGAAAAGCCGTACACTATAGAGGTCGACATAAATAAAAAGGATAACATATCCGAGAAAACGTTCGACTTCATATTCTCCAGAGTCGAAAAACTCCTCAAAAACGGCCCATTGTCCCTTTCGCCATGAGAATACCCACAGGCTTGCCAATCGATCGGCAAGCCTCATTTTCTTAATAAACATTGATATAATAAAAATATGCCGGTAAAGATAAAAACGCTTCTCATCCTTCTCGCCATCCTCATCCCGCTTTTTGCGGTGATCACGCTCATCGCGCCGCCGCCGACGAAGAACGCCACAATGTCGTTGCCCACCTCGACGTCGACTCCGACCGCGCCGACCGGCGGAAACATCGTGACGCCGAGCGACAACGGCACGACGATAAATCTGAAAACGGGGGATACGTTCCTTTTGAAGCTCGGCAATGCTTATAATTGGACTAACATCCAGGTCGCGGATCCTTCGATCGTGAGCCGCGAGGTAAACGTCATGGTCATCCGTGGCGCCCAAGGAATATATCGAGCACTCAAACCCGGCACGACGACCCTAACGGCCGAAGGCGATCCTTTTTGCCTCAAATCAATTCCGCCCTGCGAAGTTTCGTCACTGGCCTTCAGCCTCAATGTAGACGTCCATTGACACAATAATTCCAAAATCACCTCATATTTTTAAAACTCCCTTAAAAGGAGTTTTTCGCTTTCATATTGAACAAATTTTAAAATATTGATAATATTGGTGGAGTTCGCATTGCGGGATCGTCTAATGGTAGGACACATGCCTCTGGAGCATGGTATCTTGGCCCGCCCCATTAGATACTGCGTGCGTATATTGACAGATTATCAAATAAATAAAACCTCTTCGTTTATTGGCAACGCTGCGGGATCGTCTAATGGTAGGACACATGCCTCTGGAGCATGGTATCTTGGTTCGAATCCAGGTCCCGCAGCGTTGCCCGGAAACATATATCAGCGGGGTATCTAACGGGGTGAAAATCCAGGTCCCGCAGCAAAAGATTATTTTTTCAAACTCTCATAAAGCCTGAGGTTATCCAATAAGAAACGGGACATAAAAAATCTCTTCTTCACGCTTACGGCCGCCGCAGCACCGAGCCGACGGCAGAGCGCCTTATTTTTTACGAGCCGGACGATTTCTTCGGCCATAACCTCCGTCGAATCGGCGATAATGCCGTTCCGGCCGCTTTTAACCTGGATAAGCGAACCGGATGTTTTCCCGGCAACAATCGCCTTACCTTTTCCCATGGCCTCCGTCATCGTCAAGCCGAACCCTTCCCGTACGCTCTTTTGGACCATAACCGTGCTTGCCGTGTAGACCGCATTCACGAAAGAGTCGCTCGAAACGCCCTTCAGCTTCGACGGTTCTCCGAAAAGAAAAATATTTTTATCGTGATTCGCATACTGTTTCACCTCGGCAAAGACCCCGTTTGCTTCAGCGTCGTCGGTCGCCACGATGAGTCCCGCGAGGATAAGCTGAAGGTCCGGAATTTTCTTTCTCGCTATACGATAAGCATCGACGACCCCCAACGGGTCCTTCCAAAGATCAAACCGGCTAACCTGAGCTACGATCGGATGCGCGGGATCAAGGCCGAATTTTTCCATGATTGACTGAGCCGTATCCAAGTTCATAGATCGGTTCTTTTCAGAAAAATGGTCAATGGCCGGATATAACACGGCGATCCGTTCTTTTGGAATCCACGGGATGCCTGCCGTATATGCCTTATTGCTCACCACCACTTCCCGAAACCGCTTCAGCATCGGCTTCAGGGCATCAAGCATCACAGGGTTGGGAGAGGAAAGATCGACATGGAGGCGCGCAATTGGCACGAACCGCGACGGAATTATCCAGACGAGGGGCAACGTCTGCGGATCGTGGAGCACGACGATACCGCTCCCCAAGCCGCGCAGAAAACCGAGGAGCGACCTCTTGGCCTGCCGTTCAAGGCTCAGGTATTCGACAAACTCCCTGGCGGCCAAACCTCCGGAGCGACCCTGCAGGAGATTGTGGATTTTCTTGGTAATTTTAAAAAACGACTGGGGGGCTTTGACGACAAGCCAATGGCTCGAAAGGCCAAGCTCCCGTTCGTAAGCAACCTGGCTTTTCAAAAGTTCTGCGACACCGCCGCCTGCCGCCGTCGCATTCACATGAACGATCGACAATCCCTTCATCTTCCTCGCCACCTCCGTGGCCGCTGTATATGCTGCCGGCGTCACTGTTCTATAATCAGCGAAGCTAGAGTCGGCAAGCAACTCCTTTATTTCCTCAAGTCTCTTCATTTAGTATAATTGCATTATAAAACGATGAACAAGCGAACGGCAATAAATGAGTAAGTTGAAAGGGATAGTCATTTTCATAGTCGCTGGACTTCTTATTCTTCTTTGCGGATGGCTCGTTTTTCACATAGAAGAAAGTACCGTCGAAAAGCAGCTGGAACCGTTCACTTCCAAGAAGGTTGACGTGTATACGCCACTCCCGAATTCGGTTGTAAAAAGCCCGCTCGAAGTAACCGGGGAGGCGAGGGGATGGTATTTCGAAGCGTCGTTTCCCGTAAAAATCACCGATGCAAACGGCGTCGTTCTCGGTCAAACGGCCGCGGAAGCGCAAGGAAACTGGATGACGACCAGCTCGGTCCCGTTCAAAGCAATGCTCGAATTTTCAACCTCGACAACGCCAACGGGATTTCTCGTGCTGCAAAAAGACAATCCTTCCGACATGCGGCAATATGACGAAAGTGTCCAATTCCCGGTACGTTTTAAAGCGCGATAGGTGTTCCGCCTTCACGTTGTATTTTTTTCAATTTTAATTTTCCGTCCCGGATTTCCGCCTCGAGAAGTTTCATTCTCTTGCCGTTCTCGAGCGTCCACGCGCCGGGCTCGGGATTCAGGGCGCGAATCTTCCGGTCGACCAATGCGGCGATATCACCGCCTTCTTGCTGCGCTCTCTTCAGGTCTACCTCGGGAACGAAAGCGTCTTCCGTAGAGAATTTCTTCGTGTACGTCGCCCGTGATTCATCCTGCGGCACCGGCTTTATCTCATCACTCGCGAACTTCGGCAAAGTTTCTACAAGCAGGCCGGCCGAAAGATCGGCCAGGGCATCGTGCAAAATTTGAAATTTGAAATTTGAAATTTGAAATTCCAGTTTTCGTTGCGCTAAAACTGGGCCGTGATCCACTTTCCCGTCCATTAAAATAAGCGTTGTTCCGGTTTCTCCGTCGCCGTTCAATATCGCCGATTGTATCGGCGTCGCGCCCCTGTACTTCGGAAGAAGGGAAGGGTGGACGACTATAATGCCTTTGAAAAACGAGTCAATGACTTCTTGAGGAATTATTTTGCCGTAGGAAGCGAGGACGGCAAAGTCGTATTTAGTATTTTGTATTTTGTATTTTGCATCCGATAAGTTCTCCGGCTGATAAACTTTTATGCCATGCTTTTCCGCAGAGATCTTGACCGGCGGGGGAGTCATGACATGTTTCCGGCCGACCGGACGATCGGGATTGGTCACGACAAGCGCCGGCGGCATTCCCGCCTTGATCAACTTTTCGAATATTATCTCCGCGAAAGCTGGAGTACCGAAGAATACGTAGTTCATCTTGGTCAATCGACGGATATTTTCTCCACCTTATGCAACTCCTTGGCCCTGTCAACGAAAAGTTTACCCTCCAGATGATCGACTTCATGCTGAAAAACCCTCGCAAGCAATCCCCACGCCTTTACCTTTATTTTTTTACCCTCGGCATTCTGGCCGTCGAGAACCAGCCGATAGTGCCTTTCCACCGAACCGAATGTCTCCGGAACGCTTAAACAACCTTCTTCCATGGTCTCCTTATCACCGGACAGTTTACTGATGACCGGATTAAAAACGGCATAGAATTTAAAATGGCCTTGATCGTCGGGCACCTGGGCCACGAACATGCGGTAAGGAAGTCCAACCTGATTGGCGCTCAAGCCGACGCCGTCGGCCACCTTCATCATTACCCTCATCTTTCTCACGAGTTCCTTTATCTCCGATTTAGTATGTTTCTTGAAATCAAATTTATGCGTCGGTGAACGCAAGAATTTCTCGTTGTTTTTGCTGTTAACTTCCAAAATATTCTTGGACGTATCCATTGGCATGAGTTTTATTTTTCACCTTTCTTGTTCCTGTCGCCGAAGAAGACCTTCATAAAATAGGCCCCCTTGTTCTTCACGTCTTTCTTCTCGGCTATGTTTCTAGCCAGGCTTAAAAGCTCTTGTTCGTCGTATTGCTTGGCGAGCTTGATGTACAAAGCCTTATGCTCATCGTCACCCAAAGCTTCCGAAAGCATAAGTCCTATCATTTGATACTTCCGGTGGACATGACTTTCTTTCTTCCTCTTTTTCAATTCCTCCAGATAGTCTTTTGAGATCTGGTTATCCATGGCTAATAACTGACAATTCTATTGTATGTTAGAATTGAGGTTATGAAAAGACGTCGACATTTGTATCTTTTGACGGCGGAGATTAAAATTAATGGACATGAAGAATTCCCAAAGTAAGGTATTGATGGCTTTGACGGCGCTCCTACTGGGCATCGTCATTTTTTACGCCGGGTTCAGGATCGGCCTCTCCAAGGTCTCAGCCTACAAACAGCCGGTGCAGATCTCGGAGGAAAGCACTTCTTCCGCGCTGGGCAACGCGGATTTCTCGCTCTTCTGGGATGCCATAAATCTGGTCAAACAGAAGTTTTACAACCCTTCCGAAATAAACAACAAAAGCCTGCTCTATGGAGCCATAAACGGAGCTTTGAGTTCGCTCAACGACCCATACACCGTGTTTTTCAGCCCCAGCGATTCCCAAAAGTTCGATGAGGACCTGGCGGGCAGTTTCGGCGGCATCGGAGCCGAAATAGGCAGCCAAAACAATCAACTGGTCATAATAGCGCCGCTCAAGGGCACGCCGGCCGAACAAGCGGGACTCAGATCAGGCGACCAAATATTGAAGATCAACGGTACGTCGACCGCCGGCCTGTCGGCCGACGACGCCGTGAAACTCATAAGAGGCACCGTGGGAACCGACGTCAAATTGCTCATAATGAGGGAAGGATGGAAGGCTTCCAAAGAATTCACCATCACCAGAGCCACGATAAGCGTTCCGACGCTCGACTGGAAGATGCTGCCCGACAACATAGCTTACGTGCAGCTCTACGGTTTCACCGCCAACGCTCCGACTGCTTTCTACAACGCCATGCTCCAAATACTCCTCAAAAACCCCAAGGGGATGATATTGGATCTCCGAGATAACCCGGGCGGATTCCTGGACGTCGCCCAAAATATCGCCGGTTGGTTTTTGAAACGCGGCGACACGATCGTATTGGAAAAATTCAGGGACGGCTCCGAGCAATCCTTGGCCGCAAACGGCAACGAGGCGCTTTTCAGAATGCCGGTTGTGCTTCTCGTGAACGGCGGTTCGGCTTCGGCCTCTGAAATATTGTCCGGCGCCCTGAGGGACGACAGGGGAGTGAAGCTCGTCGGCGAGAAAACTTTCGGCAAAGGAAGCGTTCAGGAAATAGAAAATCTTCCCGACGGCGCTTCGATGAAGATATCCATAGCCGAATGGCTGACGCCCGACGGCACGACCATCAACAAAATAGGATTAGAACCGGACTACGTCGTCCCTCTGACCGACCAAGATATCCAGAACAAGCAAGATCCCCAGCTTCAGAAAGCCATCCAGGTTCTCCAATCGGAAATGAAATAAAATTCTAAAATCCAAATGATTCAATATCAAAGCACTCTTCATTTTTGTTATTTAGATTTTGTCATTGGTTTGAAATTTGTCATTTGAGCTTTGTCATTCTAATAATCAATGAAGGTAATTCTCCTAGAGAACATAAAAGGATTAGGTCATAAAAACGACGTCAAAGAGGTGTCTGACGGATACGCCAGAAATTTCCTCTTACCCCGGAACTTGGCCGTTCAGGCGACCGGAAGCGAAATCGAAAAACTCCAAAGATCGAAGAAGGAAGCCGAAATTAAATTGGAAAAACTCATAAGCGAACTAAAAATGAAGGCTAAGCGCATCGAAGAGTTAACGTTTCATTTCACGCTGAAGGTGGGCGAGAAAGGCGAAACGTTCGGCAGTCTGCACAAGAAAGATCTGGAGGAAAAGATAAAGGAAGCTGGCTTCGGAGACGTAGAGGTTTCGTTGGATAAACCAATAAAAACGACCGGCGAAATTTTGGTGCCGGTCGATCTGGGGGAGAAGGTGAAAACTAAAGTCAGAGTCGTCGTTAAGCCGGAATAATACTCACCACCTTGACGGTCTTTTTGGAGCCGTCAAAACTGTCCTTTTTCTTGTTAGAAAACTTCACCGTGCCTTTCTTTACGGCATAGATAGTGTCGTCGCCGCCGATTTTGACGTTCATCCCGGGATAGTACTTGGTGCCGCGCTGTCTCACTATTATATCGCCAATCTTGGCAGATTCGCCGTCAAAGAGCTTGACGCCCAAGCGCTTTGATTCCGATTCTCTTCCTAATTTTGTAGAGCCTTTAGCTTTGGTATGTGCCATATTTCTGGAAAATCCTAAATCTTAGTTTCTAAATCCTAAACAATAATTGTAGAATTAATGATATCCGAGAGGGGGAAATATGTCAATAATTTTCTTCAGAGCTAAGAATTGGGTCATAGAACGCAAAGGCTGGATAATGTTCTGGTCCATAGCCGTTTTATTAATAATCCTAAGTTTTTGTTTCGGCTATCTGATGGGCAAGCGCGATAACCCGGCGCCCATAATAATAGAACAACGGTCAGCCTCTTGACAAAATACTTTACTTTGATAAAGTGAATACCATGGATTGGAAAAGTATCGAAAATAAGAGATTAATAGAAGCCGTCTTGCTTCTCGAAACGCCGAACGAAGTCAGGCGCTTTTTACGGGATCTTATGACCGAGACCGAGATAGAAGAATTCGGCAAGAGACTGAAAACGGCCGAAATGCTCATGGACAGCATCCCTTACTCAACGATTGAAAAAGAGACGGGCCTGAGCTCCACGACCGTGGCCAGGGTCGCTAAATGGTTGAACGGTAGGGAAGGCGGCTACAAAAATATCATAGCCAAGCTCCATCGCGGCAATTCCACCCAAACAGGGAGGGGATTGCGTTGATGCGTGAGTAAACGAAGGTCCGCATGAAAATAACCCTCTCCTTGATTGGAGAGGGTTATTTCGTCTACCCGACAAAGACGATCCAGCTCATTAAAAACAAAGAGGTTTAAAATGAAACTCGACATTGGCATAATCAACCCGATCCATGACCCATCCATGGTCAGATCTATCGTATCCGTCTACCGAGAAACCTTCGGCGGCGAGCCGTGGAACGAGGGTTGGCTCTGTCCCTTGTGCGGCGCCATATTTCCGCTGAAAGACAAGCTGGGGATCTGCGGCAGTTGCGTCAGCCACGGCAAAAAAGTGCTTTTGACCGAATATTGGCCGGTCGGAAAAGTGACATCCGATTTGTACCATGAGATGTCCAAACCGGGAGCGCTCTGTTGCGTGGCCAAAAACCGGGACCGGGTCATAGGTTTTGCCTGGGGTTACAAGATATCGACCGACGCAAAATTGGACAACTACTTGGAAGCTCCCGGTCTCCACGACTTGATGGCCGGCGATTTCTTCTATTTGGACGAAACAGCCGTTTTGCCGCAGTACCAAGGGCGGGGGATAGGAAAAAAACTGATGGCCAGCATATTCTCCCACCAGTCCGATCGCCGGGTACTTCTCCGTACTTTAGACGGATCGCACATGTTAAAACTAGTGAACTACTTCGGTGGAAAGACCATCATGAACATCTCAAGGAAACGAGTGATAATGATCATCGGTCTCTAAAGAGAAAGACCTTGCATCAACGATGCAAGGTCTTAATTTTCTCGGCTGCCTAAAAGAAAGGCTTCTTCGCCGATCCCGTCGCAGTCGCGTGCGAAAAGTATCACGCTCTCCTTCGGCGAACTTACGGCCTCCGCGCCGTCCATACCTATTATTTCGCCTCTAGCCAGTCCATCAAAGTCGTTGAATCTCCGCGCCAAACGGAATCTGTCCGTCCTGGTCCTATGCAAGTAATACATCACAAGACGTTCTTGTGATCGCGCGTCCGTTTTTCCGGATACATGACCTCTCGCGTAAAGGAAAGAAAAAATACTTTTAACGGCTCTTTCGGTCGAAGCTGGATCTTCCAGATATCCGCATTCCGCGCAAATGCCGATCTTGCCGATACGGTTCATGTAATAATCTGTGCCGCCGGGCTCAACCTTGTCGAATCCGCCGACCACGAGATCGAAGGGAAGGCGATCAGCTATCGATAACCCGTTATTTTCGCAGATCACGAACGGTCTGCCTCCCGGCGTGAAGCTCGCGTGTATATCGAGTAAAGCTCCGGACATATCCAAATACCTCTTCACGACAAGCATACGGCCGTACTCATAACTCGCCTTGTCGGCCCGGGAAAGTTCATCGCCCGGTTTGAAAAGCCGGTTAAGGTTGGCCTCCGTGAAACGCCTGTTGACCCTTATGGCCGCCGGATTGCCGTAGCCGATGAAAAGCGTGCCTCTTTCTATGGAGAGATTGGGCAGAACCTGCTCCAAAGCCCTGAGGCCGCATACCTCGTCGCCGTGGACGCCCGCTAAAATGACGCTTACGGGACCCGGTTCCTTGCCTTTTAGTTCTACGAAATCATCTTGGACCATGAGAACATTATGGTCCGAACCTTCACTTTAGTCAAATAAAGTATCAACCGACCTTAAGCCAGCTTTCCGGGAAATAATGGACGTCGATGTCCAAGCGTTTAGCCGATCGATATCAACTTGAATTTGCACTCTGATTGCACAGATCAGTCTTCCTGAAATACCTGTCGCGGA
>CAYQPG010000015.1:0-12733 GCA_964419525.1 uncultured Candidatus Saccharibacteria bacterium
GAACTACGGCATCCTGGAGACGAAGAATTACCTTAATCATCCCAATAAAGCCATCCAGACCAGTTCTTTGCCGATAGTCGAGAATGACACGGCGGAGCTTTTGAAAGTGTTGATCGGCGAAGTAAAACCAAAGACGAAAATGGCCGTGGCTTCCATTCCGTCCTTCTCCGTCTTTTCAACGGTTATGGATATGCCGCTCTTGTCTCATGAGGAGACGGCCAAAGCCGTGATGTTCCAAGCTCCGCAGTACATACCCATGCCGGTCGAGGAGGTGGTAATGGATTGGTTCAAGGCGGACGAGTTTGAAAACGAATCCAAACAAAAATTGCAGCACGTTTTCATGGTCGGGATATCAAAGACGCTGATCCAGAAATACAAGAACATTTTCAGAGCGGCCGGATTGAAGCTTACGGCCATTGAGTTCGACGGCCTGCCCATAGTGAGGAGTCTGACAGATTCCGGGGACGACGAGACGATGATGGTCGACATTGGCGCCGAGGAAACCGACATCTTCGTGGCTGCCGGGAACAAACTTAAATACGTCGGCGAGACGGATTACAGCGGCATTCATTTGACGCAATCGATAGCGAGGAGTTTGGGTATAACGACGATGCGGGCCGAGGAACTAAAGAGGAGGAAGGGTCTTTCCTCGAACGGTCCCGAATCCGAGTTATCAACATTAACTATTCCTTTCTTGGATGTTATAATACAAGAAGCGAATCACGTAGCCGACGTTTTTAGGAGAAGATACGGTCGGGAAATAAAGAAGTTCATGCTCATCGGCGGCGGGGCTAATTTGATAGGCATCGGCAAATATTTTTTCAAACAAACGGGCTTGACGGAGGTGAAGCCGAACATTTTCAGAAAAGTTTCTTACGAACTTAGCCTTGAGCCGATACTTAGCCAGCTGAACAACGAATTGCCGACGGCCGTAGGTTTGGCCGAAAGGTATTTCGAATAAAAGACAATGGATCCGGAACAGAACAGAACAAATACCAACAGCATAGCGGGTGAGCAGTTCTTAAACTCGCCTGTCAGCATAGGCACGCCTTGGCGCCTTTTCATTTTCTCGGTGTTGCTTTTCGCTTTCTCGCTCTTGGTCTATTTCGGGCTTAAGGTTGGTTATGAAAATTATTTGCAATCGAGGTCCAAAAGTTTGGATCAGAGTCTGGCGCAGCTTTCCAATTCGATAAGCCAAGAAGACCAGCAAAAATTCGTGTCCATCTACTCCCAGATAATGAATTTGCAGAAAGTGTTGAGCAGCCACGTTTTTACCGGCGACATCTTCCCGTTCCTAGAGAAGAACACGCTTCCCCAAGTCTTCTATTCCGACGCGCAATTTTCGAGCAATGGATATCAGCTTCAGCTCACGGGGCAAGCTTCATCCCTTCAAACCTTGGCCGAGCAAATCTCCCAGTTTGAACAGGCTCCGGAACTCGCGGACACCGTTTTGACCAGCATGAATTTCAACCCCGGCGGCAACACGTCCTTTGTCATAATGCTGACCTTTACCAAGGATTATCTGTCTAAACCAATATGAAATCTTCCACAAAAAGAGCTTTAAGCATATTATTCTCGGTATTTTTCTTGATAGCGACCCTGGTCATCTACACTAATCTTATACAGCCTGAAATAGACTCGGCGAGTTCTCTCCAGTCGCTGGTCGCTTCGAAGAGCAACGCTTATCAGGTGCAAAAGAATGCCGTCGCTCAAGTTTCCAAGTTGATAGGCCAGTTCCAGAACGCGAGCGCTTTGCAGCAATCGCTTTCTTTGGCTATGCCGGTCGGCCCCGGTGTCACCGACGCCCTGAATCAGTGGTATACGATATCCGAGAACAGCCAAGCCAGCGTCCAATCTCTCGACATAAAAGTCAACAGTGCGCTGTCTTCGGCGTCGAGCCAGCCGCTCGCCAAGAAGATGGGGACGATAGTGGTCAATTTGAACGTCGTCGGTACCTATGATTCCATAAAACAATTCCTTAATTCGCTGGAATCCAACACAAGGGTCATAAACGTGATATCCTTCGATCTCAAGCCCGTGGGACAAACGCAGTCATCCTCTTCCGGTTCCGCCATATATTCATTGCAATTAACGGTCGACACCTTTTATCAAGAAAGCTAAATCATGGCCATAATAGTTGAACAAGAAAAAAAACCCGTAAATTGGCTGAACCTGACGGTGGTCATAGTTTTTGTCGTCCTTATCTTCGCTTTGGCCTATTTCGTGTTTTTCAAGAAGCCGGAGCTCATAGACGTCGTCTTGCCGGGCAATCTTAACAAAATAAACACTCTTTCCCAGGTTCAGGTGGATCCCGGGCCGGTGGTCAACACCCTCCAAAAATATTTCACGACCAACTACGGTTCTTCGCTCACGATACCGACGCCGGGGAGAACCAACCCGTTCACACCATTCTAAACAGGCGATGCTAAACTACGAATACATGCGAATGACACGAATTCGTATTTTCGTAATAAATTCGTAATTTACATAGAGAATCATGACCGATCAGGAACTTATTAAAAAACTCGTAGAAAAGAAAGTGCTGACCGAGACGGTCGGCAATCGCGTTTTGAGGGATGCCGGCCTTCGCGGTCAGCCGGCAGAGGAAATCATATACCAGGGAAGATTGGCAGAAGAAACGCCGGTGGCTCAGGTGAAGAGCGAGATCCTCGGCATTCCTTTCAAGAAAATAGATCCCTCGGCAGTCACCGAGAATTTGATATCCTTGATACCCAAGGACACCTCCAAAACCTACAAAGTGATACCCGTCGCGAAGAACGGCGACATGTTGGTCGTCGGAATGTTGCGCCCCGACAATCTACAGGCCCAGGAAGCTTTGCGGTATATAGCGAAACAGGAGCGAGTGAGCCTTGGGGTATATATCGTTACGCCTTCCGACATATCGGCCGTGTGGAGAAAGTACACGCCCTACAAGAGCGAGGTTCAGTCAGCCGTCGAGGAAATGGGCAACGTCAAACAGAACGACTCGCTCCTGGTCTCGCTCGAAGAAGAAGGCGGCACCGGCGAAGATGCGCCGGTAATCAAAATAGTGGCCTCGACCTTGAGGGAGGCCGTGGACGAGAAAGTTTCGGACATCCACATAGAACCGCAGAGGCTGAGGCTCCGCATAAGATTCAGGGTTGATGGGGATCTAAAGGAGGTGGCGTCGCTCCCTCTGGCCTTAAATCAGCCGGTGGTTTCAAGGGTCAAGGTTCTATCCAAGATGAAATTGGATGAAAACCGCATACCGCAGGACGGCCGCTTCAGAGCCATCATCTCCGGCCGGGACATAGATTTCAGGGTAGCGACTTTCCCGACGCCGTCCGGGGAGAAAGTGGTGCTTCGCGTACTGGACCCGGTGGTCGGATTGAAAGGGTTGCAGGAACTTGGGCTCAACGATTATAACCTGGCGATACTCCAGGATGCGCTTGATTCGCCTTATGGGATGATCCTGATAACTGGACCGACGGGTTCCGGTAAGACGACTACGCTCTACGCCATAATGCAGAAGATCAACTCCGACGCCGTTAACATCGTCACCTTGGAGGACCCGGTGGAATATTTCATGGAAGGCATCAATCAATCCCAGGTTAAGCCGGAGATAGGATACGACTTTTCTTCCGGACTGCGCCAGATATTAAGGCAAGACCCGGATATCATAATGGTCGGAGAAATAAGAGACTCCGAAACCGCAAATCTCGCCGTGAACGCGGCTCTCACGGGACACCTGATGCTCTCGACTCTCCACACGAACAACTCCATCGGCGTAGTGCCCCGCTTAATCGATCTCGGCGTACCGGGATTTCTTTTGGCCTCATCGCTCAACATGATGCTGGCTCAAAGATTGGTGGGCCGGCTTTGTCCCAAATGCAAGAAGGAGAAGGCGGTGTCCGGAGAAGCCGCGGCTATCATCGATGAAGCTCTCGATAAATTGCCCGACAAGGTGAAAGTGACCGTCAAATATAAGAAACCTTATTCCTCTTGGTATGCCGAACCCAATCCGACCTGCGATGTTTGCAATGGCAAGGGAACGATCGGACGTTTGGCTGTCTTTGAGATCTTCAAAATGACCAGGGAACTTTCCGACATCGTGGGCCGGGGATTCACCGAGAACGCTTTGATAGAAGAAGCCGAGCGGCAGGGGATGGTATCCATGAGACAAGACGGGATATTGAAAGCCCTGAAGGGAGACGTGATGCTTGAGGAGGTTATAAGGGAGACTGAATGATCCGGCAGGTGACTAATATCCGCCGACGATTTATAATTAAAATAAAATGGCAATCGATTACAGGCAGAGACTGAACAATCTTTTAGTGATGACGGCGAAACAAAACGCCTCCGACCTTCACATAGCGGTCGGCCGCCGTCCGACCATAAGAGTCGACAGCGTTTTGATACCCATAGCCGAGGAGCCGATACTGACCAAAGAAGACGCGGAAGGTCTGGTTTTTTCACTTTTGACCGAAGATCAAAGAACCTCTTTTTTGGACAGGAAACAGCTAGATTTCTCGTACAATTACGAAGATAAGGCCAGATTCAGGGTGAACGCTTATTTTCAGAGAGGTTTCGTGGCTGCCGCTTTGAGGTTGATACCGGCCCAGATAAAGACTATCGAAGAACTGAACCTGCCGCCGATGCTCCATGATTTCACCAAGTTGAACCAAGGCTTCATTCTGGTCGTGGGTCCCGCCGGACACGGGAAATCCACGACGCTCGCGGCGCTCTTGGACGAGGTTAACCATCAAAGGAACGACCATATTATAACCATAGAGGACCCCATAGAATATATTTTTTCCCAGGATCGGTGCATCATCTCCCAAAGGGAAGTGGGCGCCGACACTATTTCCTTCAACTCCGCTTTAAGGGCCGTTCTACGTCAGGACCCCGACGTCATCATGATAGGTGAAATGCGCGACGCCGAGACGATCGCCACCGCCATGACGGCCGCCGAAACCGGCCACCTCGTTTTTTCGACTCTTCATACCAATTCCGCCTCGCAGACCATAGACAGGATAATAGACAGCTTCCCTCCCAACCAGCAGGGTCAGATAGTGTCGCAGCTCGCGTCCACTCTCGTAGCCATCGTCTCCGAGAGATTGATACCGAAGGTCGGCGGTGGGCGAATACCGTCCATGGAGATAATGATAGTGAACGCCGCCATAAGGAACCTGGTCCGCGAAAGGAAGATCTACCAGATAGACCTGGTCATAGAAACCAGCGTCCAGGAGGGAATGATCTCTTTAAACAGGTCGCTCGTCAATCTCGTTAAAAGAAAGGAGGTTTCTTTGGAACAAGCGGAATCGTATTCACTGAATCCCGCGGAACTCCGGATTCTCCTCGAAAGAACCTAGAAATAGTATATGGTATTTAGTGGCTAGTATTTCGTATACTAAATACTAGATACCAGACGCTAAACACAAGCCAATGAAGTTTAACTATAAAGCGAGAACTAAGGAAGGAGAGTTGCAGGTTGGCAACGTTGATGCCGCGTCGCGCGAGGCGGGATTGGCGATCCTCTTAGGCCACGGCCTTTTCGTCTTAAGCCTGGAGCCGGTGATCGAAAATACATTCATATCCAGGATCAACGAGTTTTTCAAGAGGGTGAGGATGCAGGATCTCATGATCTTCACGAGGCAATTCGCGACGCTTTTAGGTTCCCAGGTTCCGCTTTCCGACAGCTTAGCGAGTCTTTATAAGCAAACAACTAAGCCGGTGCTGAAAGAGGCGGTTTATGAGATCGCTTCCGACATAGACGCCGGATTCTCGCTGTCTCAGTCCCTGGGGAGGCATCCCGGCATATTTTCCGAATTCTACGTCAATATGGTTCAGTCGGCCGAAGTGACCGGGCGTTTGAACGAGGTCCTGAATTTCTTGGCCGACTATCTTGAAAAGCAAACGACGCTTCTCGCCAAGGTGAAAAACGCGCTGACCTATCCGGTTTTCATAATCGCGCTGTTCGTCGTCGTGGTCATAATAATGGTCACCATGGTCTTTCCGCAGATAACTCCGATACTTAAAGAATCGCACGTGGCCTTGCCGATATACACGCAGATCCTTCTCGGCGTCAGCAATTTCATGATCAAGTGGTGGTGGACAGTGGTCATAGGTTTGGGAGCCGTGATTCTGGTCTTGGTCGACTATTTTCAAACTAACGAGGGTAAGGCAGTTCTTGACACCATAGTTTTAAAAACCCCGATTTTGGGTAAGATGCTTCAAAAGCTCTATATATCGAGATTCTCCGAGTCCGCGAGGGTGCTCATAAAAGGGGGGCTCACCATCCCCCAAGCCGTCGAAATATCGTCGCGCGTCATAGGCAGCACTATCTATCGGGAACTCCTTCACAGCGCCGCCGAACAAATAAGGAAGGGAAAGCTCTTATCCCAGGCCCTGGCTCAAATGCCCGAATTCCCGCCACTCGTATCACAGCTCATAAGCGTTGGAGAATCGACGGGACGCTTGGAGGATCTTTTGGGCAAAATAAATGATTTTTATTCCCGGGAAGTGGAAAATACGGTGGAAAACCTGGTTTCGTTGATACAGCCGATTTTAATGGTCGTGATAGGCGTCATAATAGCTTTCCTCTTCGCTTCGATACTTTTGCCGATATACAGCCTTTCCCAAACCTTCTGATTTTGCTATAATTGAGCCAAATAAGGTCGATAATTTTATAAAGAAAAAAGAGGTCGATAATCTAATGTCAACTAAAATGAAAACGAAGAAAGAAGGTTTCACTCTGATCGAAATGCTCGTCGTCATCGCCATGATAGGATTGCTCTCCGCCGTCCTCCTCGTGGCCTTGGGCCCATCGAGGAAAAAGGCTCAGGATACCAGGATAATCTCGGACTTGAACCAGATAAGGAGCTTGATGGAGGCCAACTATAACCCGAGCTCAGGACAGTATGTCATGCCGAGTATTAGCAATTTATCGACGGATATAACCAACAACGGAGGCAGTTTGAACGAATCGACGTCCACCACCTCGTACAGGTTCTATTCCGCACTTCCTTCCGGTTCGGGATATTACTGCGTGGACAGCGTCGGTAACGCCGGCATCGTCGCTTCGACGTCCGCTATAACGTCATCCACCTGCCAGTAGTAGTTTTTGAGGCACAATCAGATGAATTTCTTTACAGCTAAATGCAAGACTGGTTTTACTTTGATAGAAATGCTCGTCGTCGTGGCCATTATAGGCCTTTTATCTTCAGTTTTGCTTGTGGCGCTGGGTCCGGCGAGGGACAAGGCCAAAGATTCGAGGATTATCCAAGAGGTCAATCAAGCCAGATCTCTCGCTGAGACAACTTACGTCAACGGTTATTACACCATTGATAATTTGAGTCCCGGCGAAGATGTTTCGCAGCTCAGCGATCAAAACCTGGCCCAGCTGGCCACGGACATCGCTAATACCGGCGGGCAGCTGGTTTTGGCCAAGTCTCCGGACAACAAGAATTTCGTGATATTCTCCAGCTTGAACACTCAAGTGCCGGCCACCTCGACCGGCGTGATGGCCGTCCAGTACTATTGTGTTGACAGTTCCGGCAAAGCGGCGTATTTAATGGCCGATAGCATGCCGAGCTACGGCGATGTGGTGAGCGGTACGGTTCCGGCTCGGTGTCAATGAATCTGATGCTGCCTTACGCGTTGCTTTTCATTTTGGGCCTGGCCTTTGGCAGCTTTTTTAATGTTTTGATACTGCGTTACGATCCGGCCGGCAAGCTTTTCGACGTCAAAAGGCTTGGCGGTCGGTCACATTGTCCTCATTGCCTTAAGGAGCTCTCCGCCGGGGAATTGATACCGGTTTTTAGCTTCATATTCCTCAAGGGCAAGTGCTCGAATTGCGTCGGCAAAATCTCCCTGTTTTATCCGTTTACCGAGATACTTACAGGGATTTTTTTTGTTTTTGTCCCGTTATTATTCAACGGTTTTTACGGCGTTTCCGAAGGTCTCTTTTGGAGTTTCGGGGCGCCGGCCTGGTATTATCTCTTAATCCTTCTCTGGCTCGCGGTCGCGTTGACGCTTCTCATCACGGCTCTAATTGATTTCAAATATTACGTCGTTCCAGACGAACTTAACATCGTGCTTTTCGTGGCGGGACTTTTAATTTCCCTTCTGCTTCTCGCTCATCCCAATTTGCCTCTGCCCTTCAGGACGTCGGCCATGGAGAACTATGTGCTCGTTTTCTCCCCGTTCAATAACGTCTTTTTGAACCACCTGCTCGGTTCTTTGTTTGGTGGGCTATTTTTTTCCCTTCTCGTGCTTTTAAGCAGGGGCAGGGGAATGGGTTTCGGCGACGTGAAGCTCGCTCTCGGAGCCGGCATGGCCATCGGCTGGCCGGACATGGGTTTGGCCATCATGATCTCGTTCATAGCCGGTGGGTTGGTCGGCGCGGTGCTCCTGGCGTTGAAGGCCAAGGGCATGAAGGACAGGATACCTTACGCTCCTTTTCTGGTGCTTGGAATATTGATAACTCTTTTCTTGGGTCATTCCATCGTGTTTGGTTATTTTAAGATGTTCGGGATGTGAGTTCTGGTGTATAATCGGTATTAATGAAGGATGGTTTTACCCTAATCGAAACTCTCGTCGTCATTTCCATCATTGCCATACTTTCGACGATAATCTTGGCTTACTCCAACGCCAATAACTACGAGCTGGCCCTGTTCGCCGACCGAGCGAAGATATCGGGAGCTCTTGAGATGGCCAAGAGTTTGTCACTTGAGAAGTGGAAAGGATCAGGAAGCGGCGTCGCCTGCGCTTACGGCGTTTATTTTTCTTCCAGCACCAACTCTTATTGGATTTATGGGTATCGGGCGAACGATATCCAGGTTTGCGACTCGTCGTCCGATTTCAGCTACAATCCTGGCGGAACTAATTACGACATGATACAGACGCTGACCTTGAACGGCCGGATACGTTTCTATGATTTATCGACGACAAGCGTTTATTTCGAACCGCCCTATTTGGCTTCGAACGGCGGAACGATAACGCTGTCGATCATCGGACAGGGCACTACTTCATCGGTGGAGATCAGCCAAGACGGCAATATAACTTCATTATGAGGATACTGAGGGACAAGAAAGGCAGTTTGATGATAGAAGCCATGGTCGCCGCATCATTGGTGGTCATAGGCCTTTTAGGTCTCTTTCAGTTGATCGTGAGGTCCATGCAAATAGACAGTTCGGCCATTAACAGGTTTCAGGCCACTTACTTGGCGGCGGAAGGAATAGAGGTTGTCAAGAACATAATAGACACCAATGTGGCCGCCGGCAACGCCTGGAATGGAGGATTGAACGGCACTTATAACGATGTTTCTTTCGATAATTTGACCAACAGCGCGACCGATACCGTTTTCTTGGATGCTCAAAACTCGGTCTTTGAGGGCTACAGCGGCATCTACCGTTCGGGCGATACGCTCACGCCGACCGTATTTTCAAGGAGGATTGATATCGCGGACGTCAACAGTTACGAACTCGACGTTTCTTCGACGGTCCTATGGTACGAAAACGGCAGCCAAAAGAACGTGACTCTGGTCGACCGTTTCTATGATTGGAGACAATAATATGCGCAATTTCAAATTAAGGAAAGGTTTTACGTTGATGGAGCTTTTGGTGGCCATGTCGGTTTTCATCGTCATATCCACCATCGCTTCCGGGGTCTTCATAAACTCGCTCAAAGGAGAGAGAAGGCTTGTCTCGCTTATGTCCGTTCAGAACAACGTGAGCGCGGCTTTGGAACAAATGGCGAGGGAAATGAGGGGCGGCTACATGTTCTCGGAGCCGTCCGGCTTAAATTGCGCCAAGGACTCGAACGGCAATTATGTCGGATCCGACTCGATAACTTTCATGAGCCCGATTACCAATTCCACCACCTCCTACAGCTTGTCTTCGGCCGGAGCCATCATGAGAAGCACCAGTTCTATGACATCAAGCAACGTCAAAGTCGCCGATCTCTGTTTCATCGTTTCCCAGGAGCCGGTCGGGACGGCCAATATGTACGACACCGGAGTTACGCCCAATTACTGTTATCCATGGAGAGTAACCACGCTTTTAACCATAGTGCCGGCGACCACGACCGGCTTGGGCATCGAATCGATTCCCATACAAACCACCGTAAGCTCAAGGGTCTTGCCAAAGGATATGCCGACGGCCGTAAAATCATCAACCCAATATGCGGACTGCAACTGACATCAAAAAAAGACGCGGCCAAATAATGGTGATAACCTCCATGCTTATGGGCGGGCTGTTTCTGGTGGGGACCGCCATTGCGGGGCTTTTGATGTTCTATCAGCTTCGGGAATCGAGCGACGCCCAAAATTCCGCCTCGGCCGTGTTTGCGGCCGATGCCGGGATAGAGGGCGCCTTGCGGTGTTTCAACTACACGCCGGCAGCCGATCTGAAACATTGTTCCGGCCAGAATCTCTGCGTCACTACGACGACGCTCGGCGCGAACGTCTATTCCAATTCTTACGTGTCGGAAACCTGCGTTTCAATACCGGGCGCCGTCCCGCCCAATCCGACGTCCACCGTCAAAAGCTACGACGTTTGGAGTTATGGCTATGCCGGCGGAGCGGAAAGGATCCTGGAACGATCTTTCGATCTTTATAACGTCCCTTAGCTTTCCATTTCTATATGACCAAAGAAGAGGTTAGAAAAAGGATCGAAAAGCTCAGGAAGGAGATAAACAGGTACCGTTACACCTACCACGTGCTGGATAAGGAATTGATCTCCGCGGACGCCTTGGATTCGCTTAAAAAGGAACTTTTCGATCTGGAACATCAGTTCCCGGAATTCGTCACGCCGGATTCGCCGACGCAGCGGGTAGAGGGGAAACCCCTCAAGTCATTTAAAAAGGTTTCCCATGAGCGTCCGATGATTTCTTTCGATGATTCTTTTTCCGAGGAGGACATGAATGCTTGGCTTTCCCGCCTGGAAAACTTCCTGGGCGGCAAACTAGCGGCCATTCACGGGTCATTGAAAGAAAAACCGTATCGGAAAGAAAATGCGATGCCCCCCGTTTTTTACTGTGAGCTTAAAATCGACGGTTTAGCCATCGAACTTGTCTACGAAGACGGCGTACTGATTCAGGGATCGACCCGGGGCAACGGGCTCATCGGTGAAGATGTGACTCAGAACCTGAGAACCGTCGAAGCGATCCCGCTCCGCCTGCTGCCTCCAGATGAAGTTGCGGAAAATCTGAAAAAAATGGGCGTAAATCCCGCCCCCTATACCCTAAACCCCCGTCGCCTTGTTGTCCGCGGCGAAGCGTTCGTAACGAGACGTGAATTCGAGAGGATGAATGGGGAGCAGATTAAGAAGGGACAAAAGCCCTACGCTAATCCCAGAAACATCGCCGCCGGTTCCATCAGGCAGTTGGACCCGAAAGTGACGGCTTCAAGGAAGCTTGACTCGTTCCAGTACGCTCTCTTCACCGATCTCGGCCAGAGGTTTCACGAAGAAGAACATTTGTTGCTTAAAGCTTTCGGATTTAAAACCAATCCCCATAACAAAGGCGTCGATTTGATGAAGGATGTATTCGGATTCAGGGATTATTGGGCGAAACATCGGAATGAGATACCGTACGAAATTGACGGTACAGTCGTCATCGTAAATAGCAATAAGATTTTCGATCGCGCCGGCGTTGCGGGTAAAGCGCCGCGCGGCGCCATGGCGTATAAATTTTCCCCGAAGGAAGCGACGACGAAAATTCTAAACATCTTGGTTCAGGTGGGCCGAACGGGAGTCTTGACTCCGGTCGCCGTCATGGAACCGGTTAACGTCGGCGGGGTGACCATAACCCATGCCACGCTCCATAACGACGACGAAGTGAAGCGGCTTGACTTGAGGATAGGGGACACGGTCATCGTTTCCCGCGCCGGGGACGTTATCCCTCAAATAACCGAAGTTTTGAAGAAGTTGAGAACCGGCAGGGAGAAGCCGTTCAAAATGCCGGCCCTTTGTCCGGTCGACGGCGGCCGCGTAGTAAAGATTGGTGCGCTCTCGAAGTGCACAAACCCGGATTGCGGGGCAAAACACAAGGAGTCCTTGTATCATTTCGTTTCCCGCGCCGCGTTCGATATTAGGGGGCTGGGGCCGAAAATACTGGACAGATTTCTGGATGAAGGTTTGATTTCCGACGCGGCCGACATATTTGAGCTCAAAGAAGGGGACATCGAGGCTCTTCCCCGGTTCGGCGAAAAATCGGCCCAAAATATCGTACGGGAAGTAAACGAAAAAAAGAAGATAGCCTTGCCGAGATTCTTGTACTCCCTGGGGATTCTCCACGTCGGCGAAGAAACGGCTATAGCGCTCGCGGGCGCAATTTCAAATGTCAAATTTCAAATATCAAAACCGACGGGCGTGCTGAAAGCTTTTCAAGGATTGACTCTGGACGATCTCCAAAGAGTGCCGGATATCGGGCCAATCGTCGCGAAAAGCATCTTTGACTGGTTCCACGACGGGAAAAATCTGAAGCTTTTGGGAAAATTGGAAAAGGCGGGCGTGGAGCTGGAACGGCCCAAGCCTGCCGGTAAGGGTCAGAAATTAAAAGGGCAGACATTAGTCCTGACGGGCACGCTGTCTTCGATGTCGCGCGACGAGGCCAAGGAAAGAATCCGGGAATTGGGCGGCGACCCATCCGAGACCGTATCCAAGAAGACAACGTATGTGGTGGCGGGCGAGAATCCCGGCTCCAAGTTTGAGAAAGCAAAAAAGCTGGGAATTAAGATATTGGACGAGGAGGA
>CAYQPG010000016.1:0-11808 GCA_964419525.1 uncultured Candidatus Saccharibacteria bacterium
GACGAGGAGGCGTTGGCCGATTCGTCGCATTTATTCGGCAGCGACGGGAATGGAAGAGGGGTTGGCTGTACAGTTGAGGCGTTGATGACACTCGTCGTACCGTTTGCCGTTTCGTAAATAAGGGAACCATCGGCGCTTGGCTCAGCAAAAAGGCCGTTTTGGGGTTCAAGGAGCATATTAAGTGATAATGTTTTCAAATTCAGCTCCCACACACTCCCTTGGTACGAATTTGAAGGCTTCTCGGTGATAATGAGCGTTCCGGGAGCGCTGAAGGTGAGTACCGCGTTGTAGAAATAAACATTACTCGCAATTGTCTTAAAAGACGGCGGGTTTTTCGTTAAATCAACGTATGAGAGGGAGTATGAATCGATGTTCTTTATAAAGGCGATAAGTTGATTCTGATTCGCGCCCCATGTGGCGTTTTTAATCGACTGGGGAAGCGGGTGCCATGTTTTGTCGACCGCATTGTAAACGGCCCATTGAGGCGACGTTGGGTCGCCGAAGGAAACGAGCACCTCTTGTCCGTTTTGGTAAACTTCGGCGCTCCGAAGCGCACTCACGGTTTGTTGCGATTCGGATACGTCGCCACCGTTCTTGGCGTCCCAAACCTCGCCGTCGGTTCCCAAATACTCCACGTCGCTTGTTTGAGGATCGATCCAATAATAAAAGACGTCGTGGTCGGATATTTTTGTGAGCGTCGGCGCACTAACGGCGGAAGTCGTCGCCGACGACGTTCCCATACTCGTGCCCCCCGTCGTTTGCCCGGTCGGCAAAACACCTCCGCCGGTGGTTGCAGGGGTCACGGGAGGGACCGGCTTCGGGACGAAGAGACTCCACGTGAAGTACAAGATTAGTCCGACGACGACCACAACCCCCAAATAGATGAATATTTTTGAAAATCGTTTCATGGTTGGTTAATTTTCACTCAATGAAATATGGATATGTTCCTCCGGCTCGCTGTAATTCGAACAGTTATAGCGGATATTCGAGTTCGCGTTTGTTGTGCAAATTTGATCGATGTGAGCCCCATCCAGCGTTCCGTTGGTTCGGTTGAGATTGGTTTGGATGTACGTCACGAGGGCACTTGTTGTCCGGAGGTCGAAGACAGGCTTATTGAGTCCGTGGGACACGTGGCCGACCTCCGTTCCGCCGGTTACGGTGACGTCGCAGTTGCATGCTTGTTTCAGGCCGACGAGGAAGTTGATGGCATTGTTAGGCATATCAGCCAAGCTTGTACATTTTGCGTTATAGGCGTCATAACACCCTCCCGTTGAAGAAACTCCGACACCGGCGCTTTGAAGTGTTTGGAGGTTTGCGGCATTGTTGGCGTACATATCGGGGGACATTTGGCCTCCGGGTACCGCGGGTGTCGGCGCGAAAGGTGCGCTGGGCGGCATGAGCTGCACCAAACTCGGATTTATTTGATTAAGGAGAAGATAAGCGCCGAAGAGGAGGACCAAGCCAAAGAGAGCCGATGTTATAAAGTCCCTCCCCTCCCGCTCTTTATCGACACTTCCCGAGATGGAAATAAGAACGGATCCCCAAACGATCATGCCGACGGCAAGGATGCCGCCGATGCCGAGGCCGAAGCGGTAAATAAGCTGGATGTAGCCGTTCAAGCTGCTTGAAGCGTTGCATGCGCCATAGACGTCGGTTAGGAGGCACGGCGGCGAGCTGTAGAGTTGGAGATCGAGCGCGTGGACCGCCGCGGGGAGAAGAATGACCGCCGCGAGAACCCCAATGATTAAGATTCTTTTATCCTTACTGAACATGAAGGTTTGTTTTCCCATAGGCAAATTCGAATACATTCGCCGTATTTTGGACAGAAACGTTGATGTTGACCGAATTATTCGCCGGACTTACTTGACCGATGTTTAGAGAGAGCGTGTTGTCCGTGGTGCTCGTGACGTTCTGGACGTTGTTGATGGTCCACGAAAAAAGGAAATCATTGAATGATTTCACGTTGAAGAAATAAGGAATGATCTCCAAATTGGCGGTTGAGTTCTGGCTTACGGTATCGGCCGGATAGGGTATATTCACGACAGCCTCATAATTTGAGACCGGAATGTTTATTGAGGCCGAGACGGTTTGATTCGCCGTGCCGATCTGGATGTTCACGACGTGGGAGTCGCCCGCTGTCTTAGTGACCTTGAAACTCGTTTGATAATCTCCGACGCCGCCGTTCAAAAAGTTCCCGTCGACATACCAGAGTATTGGTAAGCTCGACACATCCTGGATTTTTTGGTTATCCAAAAGGATAGCGGATAAAGAAACGGTCGTCCCGTTAGTCGGGAGCGCCTTCCCGAGAAAATCGGAAGGATAGTAGTTGTTCGCCCGCCACGTTATGATTGCCGAGTAGTTGTCTTGTGTTATTTGGGTGGCTGCGCCGTTTGCGGCAAATGCGATCCCCATGAACATAACAAGAGAAAGAATTGTTTTTTTTGCAATCGTCATAGTTTATTGAGGACTCCCGCGACTTTTCCGGCGGGCGTTTGGTTGATCACTCTGGATAATTTCTTACTGTTGGTTACAATCACGGTTACCAGCCATCCGGCAGTTCGGAGGGGAAGCGCACTCACGAGCGGCACCGAGTCAGCCAAGCTGGTTAAAAAAAACGTCAAATTTTTGATCTTTTTTATAAAAAGATAAAACTGGATGCTGATGGTAATGACGACACTCACGGCAGAAAATACGATTGAAAGAGGAACGAGGACGACTTGGCCGGCCACTGGCACCGCCTCAATAAAACCAACCATGAGTTCCGTGAAATCAACAAACAAAAGGAGTGGCGTTATGAGAAGAATTTCCCCCCAGCCGATACGCGGCGCGTCGCCGACAATATTCTTTGCGGCTTCGTCGAGTCCTTCCACATCGAATTCTTTTAATGGTTTTAAATCCTCATCCATTGTTTTGTTCTTGAATTCCTTTTGCTTCCAGGATCTGCTCCGGATTCGTGGTGACGATTTGATCCTCGGTATACGAAGCAATAATGCGGATTGCGGCATGCTTCAGGCCGGCAAAGAGCAGTCCCTCGCCGACAGCCGACTCGAGGAGCAACGCCGATTCCCCGTCGGTTAAGTTGAACGCTTTTTTCAGCGAATCGATGCTCGACGGCGATTGCTTAAGGAGAAGCTGCATGGCGGAGTTTGTGACGATCGGCCGCCCGTATTCAGAACGGAGGAAGTCGTCCACATCCTGGGTGATCGTCGTGACGCCGAGGTAGTACTTCCGGGCGCGCTTCACAAGACCGAACAAGAATGAAGCGCTGTCCTTGTACTTCATCATCCACCACGCTTCGTCGATCACGAGAAGCCGTTGCTTGAGTTCGGAGCGCACGAGATTCCAGACGAAGTTCAGGACGATATACATCGCGATCGGCCGGAGTTCTTCTTCGAGATCGCGGATCGAAAAGACGATCAGTCGGTTCTTGATGTCGACGTTCGTCGGAGCGTTGGTGAAGCCGGAATACGATCCACGGGTGTATTTGTCCAGCCGCTCCGCGATCCCCGATCCCCCCTCGGTATTCCGAAGGATGGTTTGAAGGTCTTCGAGAAGCGGAGGGTTCATTTCCTTCAAAGTTCCGAAATTTTCCGCGGTGATGTCGCGGGACGTGTACGTTTCGGTAATGGCCCGGTCGAGGAGGGATTCTTCCTCTGGAGTTATAACGCCCAGCATCAGTTTCACGAGGCCGGTCAAATTCAAAATGTGCGACTTGAAAACGTCGGCTGGCTCCTCGCCCTCCGGGATGATCGGGATATCAAACGGATTCACGTGATTTTTGGAAGTAAGTGATATTTTGAAGTAGCTCCCGCCGATGGAGTCGGCGAGGTTTTGGTATTCGTTTTCCGGATCGATCACGATGACGTCGGTTCCCATCATGAGGGATCGAAGTATTTGGAGCTTCGTGGCATATGATTTACCGGATCCCGATTTGGCGAAGACGACCATGTTGGCATTCTCGAGCGAGAACCGGTCGAAGATGATAAGCGTGTTGTTTTGCATGTTGATCCCGTAGAGGATGCCATTTTCAGAGGTGAGATCGGCGGAAGTGAAGGGGAAAATCGAAGACGCCGGCCCGCTGTTCAGGGGAGTTCGGACGGCAAGTACATCTTTTGCAATGGGGAGGACCGAATTAAAACCATCCAATTGTCTGAAGAGGGCGGGCTTTACATACACAAGCCGGCTTTCCATGGCATTGGTCACGGTTTCCTCCGTTTTTGCAAGTTCCTCGAGGCTCGAAGCGTAAATGGTGATGTAAACGCCGACCTCGAAAAGCCGTTCTCGGGCCTGCTGGAGCGCATCCCGCAGGCTTTCGATGTCTTGGTAAGCGGTTTCAAGGACGGGGTCGCGTACAATCCCCTTTTCTTCTTTTTCCCCTATTTCAGCTTCGACCTGAGTCACCTTTTTTCTGAGGTTTCGGAGGGCAAGAGCCGTGTCCATGGGATGAATGAATATGGAAATATCCATCATGGTCGGCAAGTTGATGATCGGGGAAAACCACCCCGTCGAGATATACCGTGGGTACGTGAAGATGAAGAAGGTTTTGGCAAAGTAATCGCCAACTTTCAAATAGTTGGAGTTTACCTCAACGCCCGATGGGGCGACGATGTTAAAGAGGTCTTCTTCGCCCGGTTTGTATGCTTTTGGTATTTGGACCTTCATGGGTTGATTATTGGGTGGCCACGCCTTTTTTCTCGGTCAATTGCGGATTGTAGAGATTATAAAATAGTTCGGTGAGCTCGTCGTCTTCCAGGGGCGTCGCGCGAAGGTCCAACTGCTCGAGACCGGCGATAATGCCCTCGACCCGGTTCCTCAATTGCTCAAGACTTTCTTGGATTTTAACGCCGGCCGCTTGGTTTTCTGCGGGGGTCGGTGCACGTTTCCCGAATTTGAACATGCTGAAAAGGCCCGATGTTGTCGCAGCCGTTTCGGATGTCGGGTTGTAGGGGATGGCAACGAAGAAGTTTTTGCTGATGATCGCGTTTTCTTCGACGAACGATTTTATGAAGCTGAGGTACTCGTCGATCTGTATTTTGAGAAGCTCGTTCGTTTCGTTCTTTTTCCGCTCGCTGATGTTCTCGATGTATTTCTGGATGTTGACCTTCCGGGAATGGATGAAGAATTGCGTCCTGAAGTCGAGGGAGTTGAGAAACTTTTGGAACGTCCCAATGATGGCGTTTTGCTCTTCTTCCGACTTGAGGTCGAAATTGATGCCGTTCACCATGATAACTTGAACCAAGCCGCCGTCCTTAAGGTATATGACGCCGTCCTTGATCTTTTTGATCTCCACCAAATTTTGCGTTGGAAGGCTTGTTTGGGCCATTTCTTTTATTTTACCCCGTTAAAGGCAAACTAAAAAGTCGACTTGCCGTGGAAGCGTTGGTGTTTTTCAATCTCATTTTTGTAAGTGGCGATAGCATGTTTGCCTCTAACGGGGTTTATCAATAGTCAACCCGCTTGGCTAATTTTTGTTCGCCGGTCAAGTAGGTCACAACCTCATACCCCCCCTTTTTCTTGTCTTCTTCTCCCGGCAGCCCCTTCCCAAGGATCCGCCCGACGGAAACCTTAAGGGCGAGAGATTTCAATTTTTCCTGGATGCTCATGTTTTTCCGAAGATTGTTCAAATCTTCGTCGGAAAGTTCCAGGGTGGTTTGCGCGAGCTGCCGCTGCCACGTGTAGGTCCTCGATTGCGTAAAATAACTGAAGATTGATCTCAGAACCTTTGTCATGTCTTGCCCGTTGACCTTGACGAACGCAAGAGCGACGCCGGCGGTAAAAGCAATCAAGGTTACGAAAATCCAAATAAATGCGTTGAAAATATTGTAGGCGACGAAACTCACCGCTGCCGCTCCCGCCAAATAGAAGAACTGCGCGAGGGTAAGCGGCCCAACGATTTTCGCCTTCTGCTCTATGAATTGAGGCACTTGGAATTCCATGGTCGATGATTATCCCTTGAGATCGACGACATTCCCTTCGAGGGTGGGTCCGGTTTCCATTGGTTTTGATGCTTGCTTCTTCGCAATGGCGTTAACGAATGTTTTTTCTTCGGACGGCTTTTCGGGCGGTACGGCTTCGACGGCCGGCTTGACGAGCGGAACAATTTCTTCGGTTTTCAGGAATTCACCGCCCGCTTCGAAGGGAGAAATCGTGGATCGCGATTCCATGTAATGCACAACCCTCTTTGTGTTGCCGGACGGCGTCTCCACCTCCGCTTTCACGGTCTTGGGCTCCGCGACGGCGGCCGGTTTCTTCGATTTGAAAAATCCCATCGAAAATGACGGTAGCACCCTTCCCGAAAATCCCGATGATCGCGCTTCCTCGGGTTTCCCTTGGAGAACGAAAGGCGTCGCCGCCTCCTCTTTTTTTATTTCCGGCGGAACCTCTTTCGTCCGCAGGATCGGAATGGTTTCTGGCTCGGAAGTCAAGGCGTCGAGAGATTCCAGGTGTATGGTTTTCTCTTCTTTTGCCGATTCCAAGTCCTCTTTCAAGCCAAGCTTTTCAATATCCTCCGCGTCGCCCGCTTTGATTTCGCTGATATCGACGCCCCATCGGAAAAGCGGGTATCGCTCCGACTCGAGAATGCGTTCCTTGATCGCCTTTGCTATCGATTTCGCTATTTTTTCGCCGATACCCGTTTCCGCAAGGGATTCAATGAAGTAGTGAGCGGGCGTTTCCTTTGCAATGAGGTTGTAAAAAGCACCCGGCAGAAGTGCGGGATTTGCGATGCAAGCCTTGTCCCTCACGTCGTCGAGGATTTCATCCACTCGTTCCGAGAAGAGGCCGTTTTTTATATTTTGCGGAATTTCGTCGAATGTCATAGGTTACAATGTTTCGTGTTCTTGTATTCTTTCTTTATATAATCCTTCGCCCTGCCAGCTCGTTTGTTTCGCCGCGGAAAGGTTGTTGCCGATCGCTTTCTTTCTTAAGTCTTTTTCGTTGTCGGTGGCGGTATCGATGGTTATCGTTTTAACGACGGTTTCTTGGGCCCTCCCGCTTGAGTCGAGAAGGTTGCTCGTTTCTCTCACTTCATAGGTGCCGCCTCTCTGTAGGGTGTTTTGGATGCCGTCGACTTTCTTTTGCAGCTCGTTTCTTTTTTGTTGCAACCTCGTCATCTCCTCCGTCTTCCCGAGGTCTTTTGCGTCCTTGTAGTCCTTCAGTGTTGCATCCAATTGATCGTTGGTTTTATCAAGGAGATCGAACATTTCCTTCACTGCGGCCCGCTTTTCGTCTGTTGCGGCTCCGGAAATGAAAGCCCCTTGAATGCCCTTCATATACTCCTCTTTCTGCTCCTTCGTTCCCTTATTACCCAAATCTCGTATCTGTTGCTGCCTCAGGTGGGGGGCGATTTGTTTAATAATGCCCCCATCGAGTTTCGAGACATCTTCCACTTTACCAACGGCTTTTCCTAAGTCCATACCCGCGGCGGCAGCGGCAACAGGATCGAATGCCGCCATTTTCTCCGTCGCCCCAGCCCTCTTAATGGCCTTCACGAGCTTCGCTTTAGTGCCGTCGTTCAACAGATTCCATCCGCCTTTTTCGGCCAAGGCGAGAGCGGCTCCGACGTCGTCCTCGGCCATGATGGTTTGTCGATCGAGTTTGGCTGCCAAGAGTTCCTTTGAATACTTTTTGTTCTCGCCCTGAGATTTTTCTATTTCCTTCTTGGATTCTTCCTTAGCGCCAAACGAAGCGCCAGCGAGTCCACGGAAGGCACCCCCGACGACCGGTATCCTCCCCAAACTTTCTCCTCCCCGCTCAAGCCACGACTTCCCATCTTTGTCTCCGGAGGCCCCGGCCGTGAGCGCTCTTCTGCCGAGCCTCCCCGCCCCGCCGACGGTCTGCTTTCCAGCCCACCCCTTCGCCTTCTCACCGGTTTTCTTCGCGACTCCCATGAGAGCGTTTGCTCCCGCAATCCCCATGCTGTTCGCGGCGATGAGTCCTCCGATGAGGAACCCCACAATAATGAGCATATTTGTTGTCTGGAGGAACATTTGGGATATTAGGGTCGGGTTATTTTGGGCGCTCGAGGTGGTTGAGAGAATGCTCTGGGAAATGGTTGTAAGGCCGTTCACCGTGGCGAGTGTCAGATATAGGAAAAAGGAAAGAATAGGAGCCACGAATGCCCACTTCATAAACTGGGCCCACCACTTTTTCCCCTCGCTTTGAAGTTGTCCGATGGGTATCACACTGAAGAGCCATGGCAGAGGGGCGATGGCCATGAGAAAAGCAAGCCATACGAATCTCGTGAGGAGCATGAGACCGTTCGCGAGGAGGGTGAGCGCCATAATGAAAGTGAAGGCGGCTATGAAGAAGGTACTAACGACGCCCATCAAGGAAACCACCAAGCCGGATTCGATGTTAAGCTGCTGGATCTTCGTTTGATCTATGTTCAGTAAATTTTGTGGATTGAATGCGCTTGTTATTTCCGTGCCGATGTCCGATGCAGATCCCTGGGTTACGGACCGGTCGTAGAAAAAGTTCGTTACCACATTTGTAAAATCCAGTATGGCTCCGCCGATGGTTAAACTGAAGTTTACAAGAATCGCCGCGGCGATGAGCTTCGGAAGCATTTTTTGAGCGCTATACTGGTTCACGCGGAGGATGGTCATAAAAGCAATGACGATAAGAGCGAGCGTGAACCCGAGATTGGCGATATCCCGCGTTACCTTCCATCCCGTAAGAACCACGGGCATGGTCATTATGTAGTTGTTGAGTTGGAAGGTGAATGAAATGAGGCTGGCGCCAATGGCGAGTATGACACTCGCGATACCGGTCAGTAATTGGTTTACGAGATTCAGGACGAAGGTAACCGTTCCAGTTAGAGCGTTGCCGGCTAAATTCGACGGCGCTGTGCCGGCGGCTTCCTGGACGGGCGTCATTACCAAATTACCCGTAGATCCGTAAATGGCCGTATTGACGATATTATCAAAGAGCTGGCTTAAAAATCCCGGAGAATCGGTCGTTTGGGCGTAGGCGTTTTTAGGGGCACCGAAGGATAAAACAGCGAGTATGACCAAAAAGAGAGACGCTCCTAAAACGAAGATCTTTTTGAATTTACCCCCTTTCATTTTACGGTTTCAATATTTGCCATGCCTGTGGCGGTATTCCGGGGAGCTGCTGGAGGATTCCCCTGATTCCGCTGATGCCGACTTTCGTGAGCTTGTTGATTACCGCATTCTGAATAATGGTCCCGATATCCGTCAGGTCCTGGGCGTTGATAATGGCATTGGTGTCGACTTGAGACGCTTGTTGGGCGAGGCCAGAGGCAATATTGCTCGGTTGCGTAACGATCGAGCTTGCACATTGGTAATACATGGATCGGCTGGAGTCAGTATAAATCTTCCCGTTTTCAACGATAACGGCATTGGGGTTCGTTATGGTCGATGATGCATCGCTTGGCATGGCGATTCCATTGGGATCGCTGAAAGAATTATTCAGGGCATAACAAGTGCCAGTTCCGGGATCGAGCACAGTGTTGGGTATTCCCGGCTGGCAGTAGGAGGACGACTGTTCCTTGTATTCATCCCACTCGGTGCACATGTACGTGTTTTTATAGCCGTTCGATTGGTTCATTTGGTTTTGAACGCTTTGCTGAGCAGCGGCGCTCGCCTGGGCGGCAAGCTGCTGTGTGATGAGTGAAGCGCCGTAGTAATTATTCTGCGGTAGCCAGATTTCCTGATAGCCGAGCCATCCGCCGCTCCGGAAGTTGCTGTAGAAGTTTTGGATATTGCCGACCACCTGATTCAGGGTACAGCTCGCCTGCTGGTAGAACGGGTTCGACTGCCGCTGGGTTGTCGGGATTTGGAGCGTCACGGCAAGCTGGAACGGTTGGCAAAGTTGCGGCGCGATTTGCGAAATGACGTTGTCGACGGCGTTTAATCCGGCATCAGCAAGATCTTTGAGTGGTCTCTGGAAATACTGGGGAGGGTTCACGGTGATCTTCCCGTCGGTTCCCACTTGAATTCCTCCGCCTTGGATCCAGTCGACGGTCTCGCTCGTGAACTGATAGAGAAGAGAACGCTTGATTGTCTCGACGGTTTGGCTCAAAAGGAGATTGCACTTTGCCCTCGTATCCGCGATGAGTTCTTGGTTCTTTTGTTCGGCGATGACCTGCTTGGTCGCTTCCGTATTTTGATTCACGGCCGATTGTACATTCTGGTCGTATACTGGTACTTGAGTGCTGAGGCCGAGTTCGGATTTCGCAAATTGCGTAAGTTGCCCCGCGGCATTAAGCCCCAGTTTTGTAAACTCATTTTTTAATTGAGTTTGAACACTGCTTTTTATATTGTTGAATTGTGTGTTAACGCCTTTTTGGAATTGTGTTTGAAGGAGGTTTTGAACGCCTCCGCCGTTAAAGATATCTGATAGATTTATAGAACCTTGGGATGATCCGAAAATGCTTTTGAGAGTGCTCGATCCTATAAGAGTACTTAGGTCTATGTGGAGATTGCTGAGAGAATTATGAAGAAGGTTTGTTATCTTCGGGAGGATGAGGGCTCCTATGTTCTTTTCGAGGAGCGTGGAGCTTCCTAGGGTAGTGTACCAAGCATACTTTTGGGCGATTTGTGCGGCAGCTAAGCAAGATTCCATTCCAAGAGTACTCGAGGCACTTTCTTGGGAAGAAAGGATGCCCGGTGTACTCACCGCACCGCCAATACACCCCCACTTAACAGAACTCTTGGCGTCATTAGATTTTGTAGAATCATATTCAGCTGTTCCTGAAGCGACAACAAAGGAAAGGTTTGCCGGGCTGAGGGTTGGGTCAACAACTCCAGGATCAGAGGAGGTTGAGAAGTCTGTCGATCCCGGCATGACGCTTGTCACGGCTGGCGGGAGAGAAAAATCACTCAGGCTTACCGTATTCCCTGTATCAGACCATTGAAGAACCCAGCCAGCCTCACAATCGGTTGTGTCGGCGTAAGCGTTTGTTGGTAGAAAAAAGCCGCCCGAAGAAATAAACATTTGAAAGACCACAACAAAGATTAAAAAGAAAGAAAAAATTTTAAATAAGTTTTTCATCTTGTATCTTTTGGTTTATCTCGTTCTGTATGTCGGAAAAAACAGCGTCGAACTGGTTTGAACCCCCTTGATAGAGGGCAACCATAAATCGAACCGGATCATTGTCTGCTTTGGCGAGCGATTGGAAGACGTTCCGCTGGTGGATCAGGAGCGTTAAGATATCTTTTTGGACGGAGACCCACGATGGCGGGATTTTGACTATTTCGAGAAGTTGAACTGCTGTGTCAAAATTTTGCGCAGCCGTCGTGAATGCCGTCGCAAGATCCGTTGATGGCGTTGAGGTTCCGCTGAAAGTCGGAATATCAGAGACGACCTGGTTCACATAAAGGAGGTAGAGAATTTGAGCCGGTTTTGAGTCGTCGGTGCTGACGGCGATATCCGAGCTCGTGACCACTTCGGTTGCGTACTCGTTGTCGATAATTTGGGAAATGGTATTTTGGATGTCCGAAGTATTTGGCGGAAGGATGCTTGCAGGACCGCTCGTTTGGTAGAGGTCGCTGCTGATCGCGTTTTGAAACACTTTATTGGCGAAGTCGAGCGTTAGGTTTTCGAGGGGGTTCGACTGGAAAACGAGCGAAGGATCAAGTTTTACCCCGCCGGTCGAAGTTGCAATCGAAATGCCGGTTACTTGGGGTTCCACTGATGCGGGTTTGATGACAAGATAGGCGCTCAAACCGACGGCGGCACCCAAAACAAGGACACTAACTACCCTTTTTTTCCTTTTGGTTAAATGAAATCTCATTCGTATTTCGTGGCTAACTTTAAATGGCGCAGGTAGAGTAATTCCTGATT
>CAYQPG010000017.1:0-3454 GCA_964419525.1 uncultured Candidatus Saccharibacteria bacterium
GCTCACGAAGATATCGATCTCGCGAGGCCCGATGGGAATCGAAATAACATCATGTTCACGCCGGAAGAGCGGAAACAATTGGACGCTTTGATCGCGAGCGGTTTCGTTGATACCTTCAGAAAATTCCATAACGAAGGCGGCAATTATACGTGGTGGCCATATATGGCGAGTGCTCGCGAAAGGAATTTGGGGTGGAGGATTGACTACGTGTTCACGTCGAAAAATATCTCCGGAAAACTGAAAGACGCCTTTATTTTGAATAAGGTGGAAGGTTCCGATCATTGCCCCGTCGGCATTGAATTAAATTAAAATCTTATTAAGCTATAGATAAATGGACGTTGAATTGGCCAATCTTATAAACAGGCTGTACGGAATATGCGTTGTAAAAAACAGGGTTGTGCAGGAGGGATTCCTGAGCCGCAACTATGTTCTTTTTTGCAAAAAGGACAATTATTTTCTCAAACAGTATCGTTTTTCGGACGAGGATAAAATCGCGGAAATCCACCGCGTGAAGCGATTGTTCGCCGAAAACGGCATACCCGTCATTTTGCCGTTAAGCAACAAAAAGCACTCGACCCATTTCCGTTTTGAAAGTAAATATTACGCGCTCTTTCCTTTCGTACGGGGTAGGAGGTTGTCCTCGCGACAGCTTTCGATCAAGGCCCTGAGATCGGCGGGGACGATGCTTGCCAATATACACTTGATAAGCAAAAACAAACCGCCGATAAGATTGGAAGACCGGTTTAAGTCCTGGAATAAAAAAGAATTCCTCGCAAAAGCAAAGGATATCCTTGCCATCGTGGAACGTAAGAGGTCGAAAAGCAGCTTTGACAGGTTGGCGATAAGAACGCTGAAGGCAAAAATCGCGCTGGCCGAGAAAAACACGGTCCGATTTGAGGATTTGAATTTAAAAAGCGATCACGTAACGCACGGCGATTACCATGAAAACAACATGTTTTTCGACGATAACGATAACGTTGCTTGGGTCTTCGATCTTGAAAAAACGGAACTTGCTCCGAGGATTGTTGAAGTCGTGCGTTCGGCGGTATTCATTTGTTTCGATGGAAAATTCACGCCGAAGAATTTTAAAAAGGCGGCCGAATATCTTCGGGCCTATAACAAGATGTATCCCCTGAAACAAGCCGAGGTGCGGGATGGCATGAGGGCTTTCTCCCTCAAACATCTCCATTCTTTATGGGTGGAAACCGAACACTATTTGAAGCACAATTATCGGGTTGATAAATTCATTAAAACCGATCTCGATGAGTGCAATTTCGTCAGCGGGAATTTTGAAAAACTTATCCCTCTTTTTATCTCAGAAACTTGTAGCTGACTTCCTTGGTGCCCGGTACCCTTTTCATTTTCACTATCAAGGTCTCTATCTTGGGTTGAGGCATGGCCGGGCATCGTATGATGACGGTCGAGAAGGTCGATCGATGATCGGTCTCGCTCGTGAGGTAGGTTATGTTTATCTTCGAATTGGCGAAAACTTCCGTGATATCCTTCAGAAATCCCGGCCTATCCAGGTTGGTTACTTTTAATTCGATCGTTCTCACGGGCGTTCTGGATAAAAGTTTGTTGATGCTGTTCTTAGCGGCGTTTTTGACGCGTTTTTTGGCTTCGCTGGTCTTAATGAATCTCAACCAGTCTTCCGAAGGTTTTTTGCCTTTTTGGGTGATTATTTCAACGACGTCGCCTGACTGGAGTTCGTAGTTCAAGGGAGTTATCTTGCCGTTCACTTTAGCGCCGACGCATTGGTCGCCGATCTGGGAATGTATCTTGTAGGCGAAATCGACCGGGGTTGAACCGACCGGCAGATCGACGATGTCATTCCCCGGAGTCAGGACGAAGATGCGGTCCTTGAAGAAATCTACTTTTATGCTTTCCAGAAATTCACCTTGATTACTGAACTGTCTTTGCCAATTTCTCAATTGTTCCACCCAGAGAAGCTCTTTTTTGTTTTTTACTCCGGTCCAGCTGCCGCGTTTCTTGGCCGAGCTTTTTATTTGCTCGTAAGCCCAATGGGCGGCTATGCCCATTTCGTTTTCCCGATGCATTTCCTCGGTCCTTATCTGTATCTCTATGATCTTATTATCTATCGCAAAAACCGTCGTATGAAGGCTGCGGTATCCATTGGGTTTCGGTCTCGCTATGTAATCTTTTATCCGTCCCGGAAGCGGTTGCCACATCTTGTGTATCACGCCTAGCGCGGCATAGCATTCCTCTATGGAGCCGACAATTATGCGGAGCGCCACAAGATCGTAGATCTTACTGAGGTTCATGTCATACCTTAGTAATTTTTTATACAAGCTGTAGTAGCGTTTAGCCCGCGAATCGACGCTCAAAGGTCTTATGTTGTTTTCTTCTAAATATTTCCTCACTATCGGTAAGAGCGATTTGGCATATTCCTGCCGGGCCTCGTAATCGTCCTTGACTTCGCTCTTAAGCCATTTGTATTCCTCGGGATAGACGTAAGGGAAAGCCAAGTCCTCCAGTTCGCCGGACAATCTCTGCATACCAAGGCGGTAGGCGAGTGGGGCGTATATTTCCAGCGTTTCCCAAGCCACTCTCTTTTGTTGTTCCTCGGGTACGGCGGAAAGCGTCCTCATATTATGCAGCCGATCGGCTATCTTTATCATGAGGACCCGGAGATCATTGCTGAAAGACAGTATGAACTTCCTGAGATTTTCGGCGTTCTCGGTCTCCTTGTATTTTATATTTTTGAGTTTAGTGAGGCCGTTCACCAGAAAAGCGATTTCACCCCCGAAGTTCTTTTCCACGTCTTTTATGGTGTAGGCGGTGTCTTCCACTATGTCATGGAGCAGGGCGGCGGCTATGGAAGCTTCGTCGAGATTCCATTCTTTGACGCTCTCGGCGACAGCTAGAGGATGAGTTATGTACGGCTCGCCGTTCATCCTCTTTGCGCCTTCGTGGGCCGCGAGAGCGAAGTCGTAAGCCTTCTTGATGAGAGAGGAATTTGTTTTGTCTATCCACTCTATTGACATATGTCAAGTATTATAGTGTTTTTACTGATTCTTGGGAATCCGTTGCTTCTCGCCTTAACATACAAGTTTCACGATTTTTATTGGGTGTGGGGGTTGACAAATGAGCGTATTAAAAACTAAAATTAGCAACAAAAGGTCAACATTGCTAATAAAAATCAAGCTATGAATCTGAAGCCATTGTCCAACCGCGTGCTCATCGAGCTCGTGACGGACGAACAGAAAACGACCAAGTCGGGAATAGTGCTTCCCGATACGGTCGACAAAAAAGAACAGACGAAAGGTGTCGTCGTGGCGGTCGGTCCGGGCAAGGTGCAGGACGGGTCGCGCGTGGCTCCGGACGTGAAGCCCGGCGATAAGGTGCTTTTCTCGAAGCCTTGGGGCGACGACAAGAAGATCGAAGAGAACGACAAGACGTATTTTTTGGTCGATGAAGACGAAATCCTCGCGAT
>CAYQPG010000017.1:3554-11056 GCA_964419525.1 uncultured Candidatus Saccharibacteria bacterium
ATGGCAAAACAAATTTTATTTGACGAAAGCGCCCGGGCGGCCATGAAAAAGGGTATAGATAAATTGGCCGAGGCCGTGAAGATGACCTTGGGTCCCAGAGGTCGCGCGGCCGTCATAGAAAGAGGCTATGGAGCTCCGCAGGTGACGTTCGACGGAGTGACCGTTGCCAAAGAGATAGAACTTCAGGATAAATACGAGAATCTCGGTGCTGAATTCCTGAAGCAAGCGGCTGACAAGACGGACAACAATGTCGGAGACGGCACGACGACGTCGGTGGTCCTCGCTCATTCCATGATAGAGGAAGGAGAGCGCGCGATAAAAGAAAAGGGGTTCAACGTTATTCAGCTTTCGGAAGCCCTGAAAAATGCGAGCGGCCATGTGATAAAAGCGTTGGAGGCGCAGAAGGAACTCATAAACGACAACAAAAAAGTGAAAGAAGTGGCCACTCTTTCGGCCAAGGACGCCGAAGTGGGAGGATTGATCGCCGAGGTAATGGAAAAGATCGGTAAGGAGGGGGTAGTAACCGTCGAGGATTCCAATACCGTTGGCAACTCTTATGAAGTAGTGGAAGGCATGCAGTTCGACCGCGGCTATATTTCCCCGTACCTCGTGACGAACCAGGAACGAATGGAAGCTGTCCTTGAGGAACCGTACGTTCTCGTGACCGACAAGAAAATATCGTCGATCAATGAACTTTTACCGCTTCTGGAAAAGATAGTCCAAAGCGGCAAAAAAGAACTCTTGATCGTCGCCGACGACGTCGACGGCGAAGCCTTGGCGACTCTCATTTTGAACAAGATCCGGGGAATCTTCAGTGTCCTCGCGGTCAAGGCGCCGGGTTTTGGCGACCGGAAGAAAGAAATGCTTCAGGACATCGCCGTCGTGGCCGGCGCGACGTTCATCTCCGACGACCTGGGTAAGAAACTCGAGAACGTCGAACTGAACGAATTGGGCCACGCCCATCGGGTCGTTTCCGACAAAGATAAGACGACCGTCGTGGGAGGTATGGGGGAAAAAGACGCGATCAATGAAAGAGTCAAGCAAATTAAATCGCAGATTAAGTCATCCGACTCCGAATTCGACAAAGAAAAGCTGCAGGAGAGATTGGGAAAGCTGGCCGGCGGGGTGGCCGTCATAAAAGTCGGCGCTCCCACTGAATCGGCTCAAAAGGAATTGAAGCAAAGAGTCGAGGACGCGGTCGGAGCCACGAGGGCGGCCATGGAAGAAGGGATAGTGCCGGGTGGGGGTATAGCCCTCTTTAATACCGGCATGGGATTGGAAGGTTCGATCAGTGGCTTGGATGATATTACCAAAGTTGCGCAAAATATCGTTAAAAAAACTCTTTCAGCTCCGTTATCCGCCATCATCAAAAACAGCGGAGAAGACGCTGGCGCCATGATGAGCAAGATCGTCGATGGCCGGAAGGGAAAGAACGTTTTGGAAAGCCAGTGGATCGGCTTTAACGCCATGACTAACAAAATCGGCGATCTGAAAGGAGCCGGGGTCGTAGATCCTTTAAAAGTCACAAAGACGGCCTTCTTGAACGCCGTTTCCGTAGCGGCAACGTATCTCACGGTCGGCGCCGCCATAACGGATATTCCGGAAAAGAAAGAGGGAGGGACGCCGAATCTCGGCGATATGTCAGGGGATTATTAGGTTATTAAAGGAAAGGGAGCCTAAAATAAAAATTGCATTCGCCCTCGAGGCGGACTGTGGATAAGTAAGGAAAACTGTCCATCGCCTGATGGGCGGTTTTGGTCTATGATGACATAAATGGAAAATAACGAGGCGTACCGGCCGGACTTCACTCCGCACCAATGGACCGATAAGGATAGGTATTATTTGGAGCCGTTCGCCACCAACCCGGACGGTTTTATTTCCGTTTTGCGGAATCTTCCGCCGGAGATAGCCGGCGCTCTTTGTTCGAGGGCGAGTCGCGCCTCCGGATCGCTTCTCGACGTCCTTTTGAAGGAATATATCTACCCCATCGTGAACGGCGACGACAAAGAACTCTCCAGGGAATTGGAGGATACCGTTTCTTTTTTGAGAGATCACGGTTTCAAGAAGATACTCAACAATCAGCGGGCCCAGGCCTTTTACGCCAAGTGGCTTTCCCAGTACGGTGACGATTCGATCGCTCAGATGACCGGGACACATGTCGTTTTCTGGGGAATATCGCAAGTGGCCATGAAGTTCATAGAAAACCAAAGGATAGGGCTCGAGCCGATCGAGAAATCGACCAGATACGTGAATTTCGGCAATAAGATCGGCGGCCGCTATCTTTACTACGTTCCGAAATCCGATCTCTCGAGAATCGGTTTGCTCGGCGAGTACGAAGAAACACTGGATAATCTGTTCGATACCTATGCCGCGCTTATACCTCCGCTGCTTGATTGGTTGAAAGTCAATTTCGACGAGAAAGAATCGATATTGGAAAAGAAAGCTTTCGATACGCTTCGGGGTCTCTTGCCGATGGCCACGTTGGGACAAGTGGCTTTCCGGGGTAACGCCCAGGCCTTCGAATATCTGATGAATAGAACCGCCAAGCATAGTTTGGGAGAACTGCGTTGGATATCGGGCGCTTTGAAGGAAGAACTAGACGAGGAGATACCATCGCTCCTTTTGAGGATCAACGACGTACCGGCCAAGGATTACCAATCTTATTTGAGCGGACGTTATGCCGCCGTGGCGAAGCTGACGAAGGACAAAGGATTGGACGCCGAAAAAACGCCATCCGCGGGACCGGAAGTGAGGCTCATTGAATACGATGAAAAAGCGGAAGCCAAGATCGTGGCCGGCATTCTTTTCGAGCGCACTCACCGGTCATGGAACGAACTTTTTGAAGAAGCTGAAAAAATGACGGAGGCGGAGAAGAAAGAAATTTTGTCCGCATATCTTATCGGCCGGACCGAAAGATGGCATAAGGTTGGGCGAGCTTTCGAAAATTCCTATCTGAGATTCGAGATATCAATGAACATAGGCGCTTACCGGGATTTGCATCGCCATCGGATGATGACCCAAGAAAGGCAGTTGTTCTCGACGCACCACGGTTATGATATACCCGAAGAACTCGTCGATTCCGGGTTAAGCGGCCAATTCACCGCTGCCCTGGACAAAACTCGCGGCCTTTTCGAGAAAATGGAAAAGATCGACCCGGACCTCGCCCAGTATGCCGTGCCCCTGGCCTACCGCATGAGGTTTTTTGAATGGCAGAATTTCAGGCAAATGTTCTGGGAATCGGAGCTCCGAACTATTTCCCAGGGCCATCCGGATTATCGCCGCGTGGAACAGGAAAAGTATCGTCTGATAAAGGAAAAATTCCCGCTAATATCGAGTTTTATGATGGTCGATATGAACGACTATAAAATAGCAAGGCGCGGGACCGAAGAACAGATAAAGAAAAAAGAAGAATTCCTGAAAGAGGAACTTAAAAAGAGGAGCGGCTCATGAGTTGACGCGCGAGCCTTAATGGTGTATATTGTGGTCAGTTATACATTGCGGCATATATCGCGGGCCAAGAGAGGGACTTCCAAGGCTTAAATTCCCTCGATCCCAATTTATTGGGAACAAACGAGGTGTCTTGGATAAAAGTCTCCATATCCCGCAAGGAGCGGTAAATCACGAATATTACCCCTCCACCAACATAGGCAGTGCTTTCCAATATGCGCTGCCTACTCTTTTTGTCATTTTTTCTGTATAATCACAGTATTATGGATATGACGGAAATAATTTTAGCGATAGTGGCCGTAGTGGTCATTTGGTTTATTCTGGCTTTCAATGGTCTGGTGAGGAGGAAAAACAGGGTGGCTGAGGCCTGGTCCGACATAGAGGTTCAGCTTAAAAGGAGATATGATTTGATACCCAACTTGGTTGAGACCGTAAAAGGTTATGCCGCTCATGAAAAGACGGTCCTTGAGGACGTGACGAATGCCCGCACGCTCGCCATGAGCGCTCAAGATCCGAAAGCAAAACTTGAAGCGAATAATCAGTTGTCCGACATGTTGAAGTCGCTCTTCGCTGTGGCGGAGAATTATCCAAACCTCAAGGCAAACGAGAATTTCGCTAAACTGCAGGATGAGCTGACCGATACGGAAGACAAAATCCAGGCGGCCCGGAGATTCTTTAACGCCAATGTCCGCGATTTCAACACGGCGATAGAAGTGTTCCCGACGAACTTGATCGCTGGCGCGTTCCATTTCACGAAACAGGATCTTTTCGACGTTGATAACCCTGCGGAAAAGGAACCGGTCAAGGTTCAATTTTAGCAATGAAGACGCTTTATACGGAGGCATCATCCAATGTCAGAAAAACATGGGCGCTTATGACGGGCGTCTTTGTTTTGATCATCGCCCTTGGATGGGTTGTGAGCCGGGTTTATAATTCGCCCGGCATTCTGGTCTTCGCCGTCGCCTTTAGCGTCGTTCTGAACGTCACGGGCTACTGGTACTCGGATAAGATAGTTTTGGCTTCGAGTGGAGCGAAACCGATCCAGAAAAGCGACAATCCGGAGCTCTGGCGTATCGTCGAAAATCTGTCGATAGCTTCCGGGCTTCCCATGCCGAAGCTCTATATCGTTCCAACCCAGGCCCCGAACGCTTTCGCGACCGGCCGCGACAAAGAGCACGCATCCGTAGCCGTCACGGCAGGGCTGCTTCAAATCATGGATAAAAGCGAACTGGAAGGGGTCATAGCCCACGAGCTTTCGCACGTTGGCAACAAGGATATGCTCGTTTCGACCGTCGTTGTGGTATTGGTCGGCATAATTTCACTTCTGGCCAATTGGTTCCTGAGTATGAGCTTTTGGGGCGGGGGAAGGAGAAATGACAGGGAAGGGAACGCCAACATCCTGTTTTTCTTGGGCATCATAGGCGCCATATTGGCCCCCATAGCCGCCACCTTGATACAACTTGCCGTATCAAGGAAAAGAGAATCATTGGCCGACGCTTCCGGCGCCCTGCTTACCCGTTACCCCGAAGGGTTGGCCAGCGCTCTCGAAAAAATAGAGAAGAATCCGTATCCCACCCAAGGTGCCAGTTCGGCCACGGCTCATCTTTATTTTGCCAATCCTTTCAAAGCTGATGCTCAAAATCCAGACAAGACGCCGTTCTTCGTTAAGCTTTTCATGACCCATCCGCCCATTGCCGAAAGGATAAAGGCCTTAAGGGAGATGAGTCTATGAAGGATAAATCGGATAAGTATATAGAGATACTGCTCCTGATTCTCACGTTGGTGCTCGTTGTGCTTTGTTTCGCTTTTTTAAAGGAATACATGGATCTGAGAAAGCTCGAGATACCGAGTCCCAAAGAAACTTTCATCAATATCATCGAACACCACGGTCCTTTTACGGCCGCTGACGCGGGAATGATCCAGGGATGGATGACGTTTGATTACATTAACAGAATATTCGATTTGCCTGCCAATTATTTGAAGACTTCTCTTCATATATCGGATATCCATTATCCGCGGGACGTAATATTCAGGTACGCTGCGCATAGCGGCAAGAGCAGTGGAACGTTCCTCAAAGACGTGCAGAACGCGGTCAGCACTTATTTGACCGGTCAGAAATAAATGGAACCGATACTTCCCTTTCTCCTGTCCTATCTGCTGCTCTATAAATATGCAGCCTTGTTTTTAATAGTGTTTTCCTCGGCCATGATACTGCCTTTGCCGGTCACCGAACTTATGCTCGGCATAGGAGCTTTCGTTGGTCAGGGTTATTTCAATTTCGCCGCCTCGCTCGCGGTCGCTCAAGCGGCCAACGTTTTAGGGGATCTCGCCGATTACGCCATAACCAGGAAGTACGGCTACGGTGTCATCCACAAATTCAGACTCAACAGGTCTCGTTTTTTCACGAAATTGGAGCAGGAAATAAACGTCCATGTAAGGTCCACGATCTTTTTGACGCGTTTCGCCGGCGGGTTGGGACCGGCGGTCAATTTCCTTTCGGGCGCCATAAAGGTCCCGGTGGTGAAATTCTTGATCTACGATTTCGCCGGTAATTTCGTTTATTTCACGGCTGTACTTTTAGGCGGATACTTGGCCGGCAATTATTGGGAAAATTTTTCGGAATTGATGAGTATCTTCGTGAGCATCCTGGTGGTCGTCATGATAATGACGACTCTCTTCAGAGTCTATAAGAGAATGAAAAGGAACCGACTCAATCCTGAAGCGAGTCGGTAGAAAGTTCCAGAACGACGGGATCGTGGTCCGAAAGGGGAGGTCTTAAATATTCCGGTTCATATCTCGTCACTCTGAGACCCATTTTTTCAATGTTCTTCACGAACATATAATCGTATCTTTTGGGGAAACGAATCCTGTTCAGCCAGTTGTCGACGTAATGGTTGTCCGGACGGTAAGTGGGACGGAAATCAATTTTCTGCCCGGGTATCAATGGGGTTGAGAAGCCGGTTAGATCGAAAAGTTCCACGAATTCCCGTTCTTCCATCAGGTAATTCTCGTTGAAATCCCCGGCTAAAATCGTCGGCATGCCGTCGCGGTTGATCTTCTTGATCATTTTGGCCGTCTGTCTCAAGCGTATTTTACGGCTGAATAAAGTCGTTTCTTGGTGCATGTGAGTGTCCACTATTTTCATGTCGCCCAAAGGCGTCACGACCACGACCTCCAGAAAACCTTTGCGCCCGATGGTTTCGGTTATGGTGGAATTAAATATGCGGCTGTAGGGGATGAAGCCGCTTTTTATTATCGGAAACTTGGAAAATACCACCAATCCGCCGGTTACGTCGAAGAGCTTCACAAAAAAGATACGGCGCGTCTCGAAAGCGTCGCCGGCTATCCGGTATTTGTTATTTAGTTCGTCTTTTAAGAAAACCCGGTTTTTAACGTCGAAAGATTCTTGAAGACAAACGACATCAGCTTCAGATTTTTTGATGTATTCGACGATCCTCAAGATTCTCTTTTTCCTGTCCTTAACGAACCAGAAAGGCAGATCCCAGATATTCAGACTTATGACTTTGATACTCATGCCGGTTTTTTAATGACTGTCATGTCTAATGATACAGATTTATTGCCCATTTGATAAATGTCCGTCGGTTTTATACTATTATTATCGCCACTGGAGTGGTCGCATTGCGCCTCATCGGCGCATCCGCCGAAGAGGCGGAAGTGGCAAAACCATGTATTATTTTTATGTTTTGCGGTTCAAGCAAAACGGTAAATTATATAAAGGTTTTACAGACGATCTAAAGCGTCGGATTTCAGAACACCGGTCAAAAAGTTCCAAATTCACTTCAAGAAATGGATTTTTTGATTTAATATTCTACGAAGCGTATCTCAATAAGAAAGACGCTCAGGAAGCGGAAAGATATTTTAAAACAGGTCATGGACGGGAAGTCTTAGAGGATAAATTGAAAAATTCCCTACATGGAGGGGTCGCATAGTGGTTTAGTGCACCATCTTGGAAAGGTGGCATGCCGCAAGGCATCGAGGGTTCGAATCCCTCCCCCTCCGCAAAAACAGCACCGCTTGCCGGTGCGTTGTTTTTG
>CAYQPG010000018.1:0-9610 GCA_964419525.1 uncultured Candidatus Saccharibacteria bacterium
TTTAAATATTCCCCTCTTTCCCCTTATTCTACCATTCGCGCGAATTAGAGATGGTGCGATTGTGAGGATGGGAGAAAAATAAACACCTCCCGAGCGGCCTTCGGTGCTCGGGAGGTTATTCTCCGCCGAGCTTGTCAATGAGGTTCTTCACGTCATCCTTCGAAAAGAAATCGATGGTGATCCTCCCCTTGCCTCCCATATCCGTGATCTTCACGGGCATGCCGAGGTGTTCTTCCAGCTTCTTCTTCAGGAAAATCACTTCCGGATCTTCGGGGTGTTGTTCTTGTTTCTTTATTTCGGTTCGAATACTCCGAACGCTGAGTTTTTGCTCCAATATGCTCCGCAAAGTCCTTTCTTGTTCCGCGGCGTTGGAAATTGAGAGTAGTGCCCTGGCCTGAGATTCGTTTATTTTACCCTCGACAAGAGCTGTCTGAACGCTGGGAGGAAGATTTAAAAGCCGAAGACTATTCGCGACAACTTCTCTGCTTTTTCCCACTCTCACGGCTATTTCTTTTTGGGTCAGACCGAATTCGTCCTGAAGCCTCGAATAAGCCCTAGCTTCTTCTATGGGGCTCAAATCGCGCCTTTGAATATTCTCTATGAGGGCCATCTCCAGTTTATGACCGGGATGGTCTATTTCCTTTATCATTACCGGAACACGCTCAAGACCCACCTTCTGCGCAGCTCTGAGCCGCCGTTCGCCGGCAATAAGCTGGTAAGAGACGTCCGTTCCAGTCTCGGTTTCCTTGACCACTTTAGAAACGATGAGCGGCTGGATGATGCCAAACTGCTTGATCGATTCGGCAAGTTCGTCAATCGCTCCGTCCTCAAACTCGTGTCGCGGCTGATACGGATTGGGAAATATCTTACTTGTTTCAATTTGAAAAACGGCTTCTTGAGTTTTGGGGTTTTGATGAAAAACTGCCGGCGGAACATCCGAAGAAAATATCTTTACCTCGGCATCTCCTTGAGACGGACGGGAATGTGTCTGAGAAAGCGTCTCGGAAACCGAGTGGGCAGGGTTTCCGCTGAAGGCGGAAGAGCGAGGTTGAGAGTCGAGCCGTGTTTCTTCTCGCTGGGGAGAAACGACGGTGTCTTTTGAAAACGCATTCCCGTCCGGCACCCCATCCTTCGGCGGAATGAGAGATGATAATCCTCTTCCTATTGGCATATCTCTATAATATAATTTTTAATTTTTAATTTCCAATTCTTAAACAAGGCAAAAAGGCAAACTAAAACGGAGGAGAATTAAAACTCCATCGATAAACCGTTCACCAAATAAACTGCGAGAGTAAATAAATATAAAATAAATAAAGAGCAACTCGCAGAACCAGTTAGAAGCTCATCAATGAAATCCAACTCAAACCTCCGATTTAGTTAAAACGTGCACACGCTGGCCCGCACGCCCATAAAACAAAGAAAATGCAGCCATATCGGCCGAATACGCCTGCACCCTCAATATCTTATAAGAGCACGTTCCAAGAAAAATAATAGCATATCAACCTATTATGTCAAAAGGAGTCTGAACGTAGTTTTCCTCCCTGTATTCCGGCGGCTTAACGGGCTTCGCGCCGCTTATAATCTCCCTGGCTAGTCTCTCGTAAGCCAAAGCTCCGGGGCTTTGGGGAGCATAGAGCATTATCGGCTTCTGGAAACTTGGCGCCTCAGCCAGAGAGACCGAGCGCGGTATTTCGACCTCATAAACGTAATCGGGAAATTTTTTCCTTATCTCTCTCGCGATCTCCCGCGATAGCCTCTCTCTCTTATCGTACATAGTGAGGAGTGCGCTCACGTTCTTTATGTCATGGCCTAAATTGTTCTTTATGAGATTGACCGTATCCAAGAGCTGTGATAGACCCTCCAGACTGAAATACTCGCACTGTATCGGAACCAAGACCTCGTCGGCGGCAGCCAAAGCGTTAACCGTGAGAAGATTTAAATTAGGTCCGGAGTCTATTATCACGAAATCATACCAAGCGCCTATTTTGCCTATAAAATTTTTCAAATACCATTCCCTGTCGGGCAGGTTCACCAACTCAATCAAAGCTCCGGCCAGATCTGGCGAAGCCGGTACGACCTCCAGATTCGACAAGTAACTCGGCTTAATGACTTTCTCCGGCGGCGATCCGGCCAAAATGGCGTGATAGATCGTTTCATCCGATTCATGCTTTACCCCCAAGCCGGAGGTGGAATTATATTGCGGATCGAAATCTATGAGAAGCGTCTTCTTGCCAAACATGGCCAAATAAGCCGCCAAGTTCATTGAGGTAGTCGTCTTGCCGACACCGCCCTTTTGATTGCATATAGCCATTACGCGTGCCATCAGTATTTACTATAAGATTTTCCCGTGTTATTATCAACAAATAAAAAAAAGCCGAGGTGGCGGAACCCCGAAGCAAAACAAAGTTTTGCAACGGGGCAGGCTGGCAGATTTACCCCACACTAATTTTGATTAACAATTTAATTGGCCAGGTGCTGGAACTGGTAGACAGTACGGACTCAAAATCCGTTGCTCGCAAGGGCGTGAGGGTTCAAATCCCTCCCTGGCCACAAAGCAAAATTTAGTGCGGGGCGCGCAGACTTCCACCTTCGCTGAAACTTCGGTGGACAAGCAAAATCCTGTGATCGTAAGGTCATGAGGGTTCGACCCCCTCCCTCGGCACAAGTGAAGCAACGCGAACGCAGTGCCGAGGGGAGCACGCCAATTTATTGGCGTGTGATCGGGGGTCGAACGCCGGAGCATATCCTGAGCTTATAGAAGGACGCGAGGCGGTGGCCAGCCCGAGCGAAGGGAGAGGCGAGGCCAAGTCCCTCCCTCGGCACAAGTGAGCAAAGCGAGAGACGCGGCCAAGTCCTTCCTTCGGCGCGTCACCTCACAAATATCTTCCTTAAGATGAAAAAGGCCAAAGCATAGAAAATGGCGGCCGTGAGCACCACCAGATCTATTACGCCGCCTTTTATGCTGGCATCCTGGAATATGCCTATGAACGGCTTTATGAGGAAATCAGTCAAAGAATAGAAAAATTTTACCATGACAGTATCGGGATTGGCCCCCAAAAGACGCAATACGAACCTTAAGCTGAGCAACGATTCGATCAATATGAGAAGTTTTTCCAAAATCGCAAACAAGAATCTTATTATTCTGTTCAGCATATGACGTTTCCCGTTATCTTAGAACAACCCCTTCTTTTTTTAAAATCCTTGCCTTATTGGCCTCGCCCCTGTTCCAGCCGCCCGGTCTTCCGTCGGAGCGTATCACCCGGTGGCACGGTATCTTCGGATCGTAATTGCCGTTCAAGACATTTCCCACCGCTCTGTAGGCTTTCGGCTTACCAGATAGCTTGGCGACATCCTTGTAGGTCAAGGTCTTTCCTTTAGGTATCTTTCTGACTACGTCCAGGATTTTTTGCTTGAATTCCATATCTTATTTTCCATATCCCATACCCCAAACCCCGTTCCTTAATGTATCTTGCTGCCCGGCGGAACTTCCTGATCGGGCTGAAGCAATGATATGAAGCCTTCACCGGAAGCGGCCAAAAGCATGCCGTTGCTTTCAACTCCCTTCAAAATTCTGGGTTCAAGATTGTATATGACGATTATCTCGCGTCCCACGAGGTCCTCCGGCGAATAATGTTCGGCTATGCCGGAGACTATCTGCCTGCTCTCATCTCCCAAGTCCAACTCCAAACGCAAAAGTTTGTCGGCCCCCGCAACTTTCTCGGCGGCCGTTATCTTCGCGACCCGGAGGTCTACTTCCTTGAACTTATCTATTGAAATCTTGTCGTTCGCCATATTATCCGATATTCAAATCCTTTTTAACGAGTTCAAACTCATTCTCGACGTCTTTTATCCTGCTTTTCAATCGTTTTATTATCTCCGATCCTTCCTTGACCCTATTCAACCCCTCTTCCACATCAATTTCCTCACGCGATTCGAACCATTCGACTATCTTGTTCAATCTGTCGAGTTCGTCGGTTATTTTGCTTTTGTCTTTTTTCGTCGGCATATCGATCAATTAATTATCTTCGAGATTTCGCTTTCCAGCGAACCTTTATAAAGCTTGGTTTTAATTTTATCACCTTTCTTTAAAAATTTAACGTCTTTTACGACGTGGTCATCCTCACCGAAGACCACGCTATAACCTAATTTCAGATTATTGATGGGGTCGGCGGCGCTTAAATATTTGGATAGATGGCCTATTTTATCCTTCAACCTCTCTATTTCAGACGAAAAGAGGCCGGATAAAGGTTCTGAAGCGCTTGAAAATTCGTTCCTGATCCTGGAAAGGTCCCGCTCGAAAGCCGACATTAACTTTTCCTCGAGCATCGGCAGACCGGAGAATAAGCCGTCCCATGAACTGTTGACCGTTTGAGCGGCCATGGATGGGGTGGATACCGATCTGTCGCAGACCAAGCTCACGATAGGCACATCCCGGTCGTGACCTATACCGCATAAAACAGGGATGCGTGACGAGAATATCTTCCTGGCCACAACCTCGTTGTTGAAAGCCTGCAGGTCTTCCAAACTGCCGCCTCCTCTTATGAGAACCAGAAGGTTCAATTTATCAGACATCTCATCATTGAAATAGTCGATACCGGCCATGATGTTCGGAACGGCTTTAGCTCCTTCGACCCGGGAATCATACAAATAAACCTTTAAACCCAGCTTCTTAAGATTCTTCCTGAAATCGTCTATGACGGCGCCGGTCTTCGAGGTGATGACACCAACGCTCGATATGAAATCCGGCAGCGGTCTTTTCCTTTCAAAGAGACCTTCTTTTTCCAACTTGGCCTTCAACAGTTCATAAGCTTTTTTCAGAGATCCTTCGCCCACGAGTTCCATTTCGTTCACCACGAAACTGAAATTACCGCGCGGTTTGTAGATGCTCGGCACTCCACTCACCTTGACCAGAAAACCATCCTCAAAATCCAAGCCGCTCGCCCTGGCTTTCCAAGGGCTGAAATAGCAAGGCAGGACTCCGCCGCCTTCTTTGTCTTTCAAGACGAAATAAAAACCGGTCGGGTGCTTTTTTAGATCGTCTACTTCTCCCTGAATCGACACTTCCTCGCCACCCAAGACGTCATTCAGGTGGTCCAGGAATCCGCCGACACTCCATATTTTTTCCCGGTCGATCATTCGAGTTCCTTATTCAAATCCTCCACCATCTTCCTGGCCTTCGAGGAAATATGTTTGGGGACTTTCAAATTGAACGTCACATAGAGGTCACCCCGACCTCCGAGATTCATCCTCGGCATGCCGCGCTTCGGTACTTTCATTTTTTCCTTCAGCGAGAAGCCGGCCGGTATGGAGATGTTGAATTTTTCGCCTCCGACATCGGTTATGGTTATATCCTGACCGAGGAAAGCTTCAGCTAAGTTGATATCCCGATTCGCGAAAAGATCGCTTTGTTTCCGGATGAAGCGATCGTCAGGTAAGACCCTGATGTTCAAATACAGATCGCCGCTATGACCGCCTTTCATCCCGGCTTCGCCGGCGCCGCTCACTTTCATGATCTGGCCGTCCTCTATGCCGGGAGTTATGCCTATCGATACCGTTTTCGTCTTGAATATTCTACCTTCTCCCTTGCAATCAGGGCACACGACATTGGGTATTTCACCGCGGCCGCCGCAATCCGGACAAGTTTTCAGTTGCGAAAAATTGCCGAAAAACGTCCTCCTGTCGACCCTGACCTCGCCTTTGCCGCCGCAGACATTGCATTTCTTGGTACCCTTGGATCTGTCGTATCCCACGCCTTTGCAGGTGTCACAGGAAACGAATGTTTTGAAACTTATATCCCGCCTTATTCCTTTGAAAGCTTCTTCCAAGGTTATGTTTATGCCGATTTGCACGTCGGAACCGCGGATGTTGGTCTTTTTTCTGTTGCCGGAAAACGATCCGCCGAATATCCCCTCGAAGATGTCCTCGAAATCGACGTCGGCACCGCCCTGCGTTCCAAAACCGAAACCGCCGCCCTGAAAAGGATTCCAAGCTCCACCGGGAGACGCGCCGCCCTCGAACACCTGGCCGAACTGGTCGTACTGCGCCTTTTTCTCTTCGTTGGAAAGTATTTGATAGGCCTCGTTTATCTCCTTAAATTTGGTCTCGTTGCCTCCCGGTCTGTCGGGATGATGCTCATGAGCCAATTTTCTGTAAGCTTTCTTTATTTCTTCCTCGGAAGCGCCTTTATCGACGCCTAAAATTTTATAATAATCTTTCATATTTTTCTGCGAGTTAACTCACAACGCCAGGCCGCGGGAATCGCGCGATCAGCTGAGCAGCATGAATTCACGCGTCCTGGTCTCCAGATTGGTATAAGCAAAGCCGAAAACTATCAAAATCTTCAACAACAGGAATGCCAGCAATTCTATGAGCCAATAAAACAAAGCCACGGTTCCCTTGGCGATGAAGAACAGAGCCGCCGCCAATACTACGGGTGCGTAGATGCCCAATAAGTCCTCGAACTTGACGAAGTACTGACTGACGACCGAGTAGGCAAACTGCGATACGGTCTCATTGGAATCGAAGACGCCGAATTTATCCTTAAGCGACGCTTCCAATTGGCCGATGACCTGGTTCAATACTTTTGCCTGATAGTCCGGCGGCAGATTGGCGTACGTGACCTCCATGGTCTGATTTTGGTCCACGATGCTCACTTTAGCCTCTTGGACCTTGCTAAGAGCCAGACTTTTAACGATATCGCCCATATTCTCATCGCCGCTGATCTTCAAACCGGGGACCACTATGCCGGAAAAGGGAGAGAAATCGCTCAAAAAAGTATTGACGATCGCCTGCCCGGCATTGGCCGGCGCGAGATTCCAGGAAAAATATGACAAATAGAAGACGACCGACAGCACTATGAGCATGCCCGAGGCCACGCGCGGCAACATCCTTCTCGATATCTCGAAAAAATGCATCTTCAAACTGTTGCTTATCGTCCTGTATCCCCTTCTTACTCCCAGGAACACAAAATAGAATCCGACAACGAAACCGAGTATCAAAATCCTCGCGTCGTTGGAATTCGCGCCGGCGAACTCGCCGCGAAAGATCATGAGTGGCGTAAAAACTTCGAGGAACACCACCAGGAAAAGTTTCCAGAAACTTTTCACGAAGAAGATGTGGAGTATGGTGAATATGAGGAACAATCCGAAAAGGCAGACGAAAAACCAAAAGCTCGCGGCGTTCAATTTCAATATGAAGTCATTGAAGTAATAGAAAGTTCCGAAGCTGGCTCCCATGCCCAAAATGGCCAGAAGCACTAATTTCCACCAGCTTTTATCTTCCTCCGCTTCCTTCGATTCACTGACTATTTGTAGGCTCGGTTCCATCTTGTTTGTTCTCCGGCTTGTCTTCTTGCTTATTATACATCGCCTCGCCTATCTTTTGGAGTTCAGTCGAAAGATCGCTTAAAGCGCTCTTTATAGCTTCGGCGTCCATCCCGTCTTTAAGCTCTTTCACTTTGTTTAATTTTTCGTCTATCGAGTTCTTAACGTCAGCCGGGACTTTGTCACCGGCGTCCCTTAAAGATTTCTCGGCCGAATAAACCGCGGACTCGGCCTGATTCCTGATTTCCGCCAGGTCTTTCTTCTTTTGATCTTCGGTCGCGTGTTCCGCCGCCTCTTTTTTGAGCTTCTCTATTTCATCCTTACTGAGACTCGTCGAAGCTTCTATCTTGACCGACTGCTCTTTGTTAGTGGCCTTATCTTTGGCCGATACCGTAAGTATCCCGTTGGCATCTATGTCAAAGGTCACTTCTATCTGCGGCAAGCCTCTTGGCGCCGGCGGTATGCCGTCCAATATAAATCTAGCCAAGGTCTTGTTATCGGACATCATGGATCTTTCTCCCTGGCCAACGTGAACCTCGACTGAGGTCTGATTGTCGGCAGCCGTGGAGAAAACCTGCGTTTTCGACGTCGGAACGGTGGTATTTTTCTGGATCATGGGAGTAGACACTCCGCCCAAGGTCTCTATGCTAAGAGTGAGAGGCGTCACGTCCAAAAGCAAGATGTCCTTCACGTCGCCCTGAAGAATCCCCGCTTGTACGGCGGCGCCTACAGCCACGACCTCATCCGGATTTATGCCTTTGTGAGGCTCTTTTCCGAAAAGCGATTTCACGGCTTCCTGTATGGCCGGCATTCTGGTCTGACCGCCGACCAAAAGTACTTCGTTTATATCCGACAATTTCAATCCGGCTCCTTTGGGCGAAGGAGATTCCACCGCCTCCTTGACCAACCGAATGGAGTGATCTATCAGGTCCTTGACCAAGTCTTCAAGCTTGGCTCTGGTTATCTTTATCAGGAAATGCTTCGGACCGCTGGCGTCAGAAGTAATGTAAGGCAGGTTTATTTCCGTTTCCGCGGCCGTGGAGAGTTCGTGCTTGGCCCTTTCCGCCGCCTCTTTCAGCCTTTGAATGGCCAAAGTATCCTTTGACAGATCTATGCCTTCCTGCTTCTTGTACTCGGAAACGAGATATTCCATTATCCTCTTATCCAGATCGTCTCCGCCCAAGTGAGTGTCACCGCCGGTAGCCTTGACCTCCACGGTGTCGTCACCGACTTCGAGTATTGAAATATCGAAGGTCCCTCCTCCAAAGTCGTAAACCACTATTTTTTCATTCCTCTGCTTGTTCATCCCATAGGCCAGAGCTGCCGCCGTCGGCTCGTTCAATATCCTCCTGACCTTGAATCCGGCTATCTCGCCGGCATTCTTTGTGGCCTGCCTTTGACTGTCATCGAAATAAGCCGGCACGGTTATGACCGCTTCCTCTATTTTCTCTCCCAGCTTGGCTTCGGCGTCAGCCTTCAATTTTTGAAGGACCATGGCCGATATCTCTTCCGGGGTATACCACCTGTCACCCATCTTTATGTCCACACCTCCGCTCTCCGAGGCCTTCATCTCATAAGGCAGCCAGGCTTTATCGCGTTCTATCTCCGGATCGGTGAATTTACGACCGATCAACCTTTTGACAGAATAAATAGTGTTCTTGGGATTGACCACTGATTGCCTTTTGGCCAAAAGCCCGACCAATCTTTCGTTGGATTTCGATATGGCGACTATGGAGGGCGTGGTCCTCAATCCTTCGCTGTTTTCAAGCACTTTCGGCTCGCCGCCTTCCATGACGGCCATGGCTGAATTCGTCGTACCTAAATCTATCCCTAATATTTTACTCATATGTTTGTTTTTTATCGTTATTTTTATTTTTGACCTTGATTTTTGATCTTTGAAATCTTTACCCTGACCGGTCGTATAAGCTTCCCATTCAGCTTGTAACCCGACGCCACTTCCTCGCTTATCGTTCCGGGAGGCGAGTCGGATTCCACTTCTTCAACGGCTTCCTCCAGCGAGGGGTCGAATATGCTGCCTTTTTTGACGGCTATTTTCTCCAAACCCCTTTTCCTTAGAATATCCTCCAATTGATTTTTTATCAGAACCACGCCTTTTCTGGCCGGGTCGCCGTCATTTATGACCGAAAGTCCCAGGTCGAAGCTGTCGAGAACCGTTACGAGATCCGCGATGACGGCCTGGGTGCTGTATTTGACAAACTGCTCCATCCGCTGTGCTTCTTCTTTTTTATAGTTGATGAGATCGGCTTTCGCCCGCTTCCATCCGTCCA
>CAYQPG010000019.1:0-9540 GCA_964419525.1 uncultured Candidatus Saccharibacteria bacterium
CTATTACCATTCTGACATCGTGAGGCAAAAGATTTTGGAGATTTTTTACAAACCCTTGATCCTGAACACTCTCAGAAAAGCTTCCCATATCATCGTTTCCAATCCCAATATGGTCAAAAATTCTCCCTACCTCAGAAGATTTGAGGAGAAATGCGTGGTTATTCCGCATGGCATCGATCTTGATGAAATAACGAGGAATCTCGACAAAAAGGAGATTGAGAGCATCAAAAAGAAGTATGGGAGATTCATTTTGTTTGCCGGACGATTGAGTTATTACAAAGGCGTGAGCTACTTAATCGAAGCGATGAAGGATGTGAACGCCGACCTCGTCGTGATCGGCGAAGGGAGAGAAGGCGAGAATTTAAAAAATTTCGCAAAGAAGTTGGGGTTGGAAAATAGGATCCATTTCCTCCTGCCGCAGGAGAGGAAAAAACTCATCAATTTTTATGGCGCGGCGGCGGTTTTTGTTTTACCGTCCATCTTCAAATCCGAAGCGTTCGGCATCGTTCTTGCTGAAGCGATGGCATGCGGTACGCCGGTTATTTCGACCGAACTGGGGACCGGCACGTCGTTCGTGAACTTGAATAGAGAAACCGGATTTGTTGTTAAGCCGGGAGACGCAACGGCTTTGACTGGGGCTATCAACAAATTGCTGCAAAATGATGATTTGAGAATAAGGTACGGCAAGGCGGCTAAGTCCAGAGCTGAAAAGGAATTCTCCCAGGAGATGATGATGGAGAGGATTAGAAGTGTTATAGAAAAAATATAGATTGATAAGTTGACCTAAGTCGATTTTTGTTGTATTTTATATCCCAGACCTAAAGCAATAATATAAGGAGGAATTGCCATGGCTGATATAAGATGGATTGCTGAACACGCGATCGTCATCCTTTGCCTCGCGGTCCTCGCGGTCTTCTGCTGGGCTGCCATCTACGCCGAATTGCCGCTTCTGAAGCAGAGTTTCAAAAAACGGACAGATAATCAGTCAAGTCGCCCGTGTGGCCCCCGGCCCTAACAATCGGTTCACTTTCACGATCGTAAAAATGAACCGATCGTCCCGATGAGTAGCAAGGAAAGAAAAAAAATAGCAAAAAAGAAAGGAGATCCAAGATGGATGTGCTTTTTGTTCTGCTGGTAGCTCTCGCGCTCTTCGCGGCCTGGGCCTACTTCACCCAGATCAAGCCGATCTTCGTCGAGCCGAAGAAAGAGGACGAGCGTGAAGCGGAGGAACTCATAAATTCAGGAGGCAATGAATGAAAATCAAGAGAGGCGCTTCCGACGTCTTGAGGACCGGACTCGGCATCACGCTGCCCTTCATCGTCGTTTTTTATCTTTTCTTCCTCGTTATGGAAGGAGTGAAGAACTTGGGAAGGCAAGTGGGGATACCGAACCCGTGGCTCAGCTTGGCTTGCGTTTTAGCGCTGATTTTTCTCATCGGGCTCGTGTCCGACAAGACATCGTTCCCGGAATTTCTGAGGAAGACCTTCGCCAAGCGGCCGCTCGTCTTGAGAGTCGTTGATTTAATCTTCGGCGGCACGAAGAAGAGCGAGAGCTCGATGAGGGAAGTGCTCTTTTACTTCACTTCCGAAAGTCGGGCCCGGGGGATAGTGACCGGCGAATTTTCCGATACTGAGGGCATTCGCTGGTGCACCGTCCACTTCTCTTCGTCTCCCACGCCTGGCATGGGCATGATGGTCATCGAAGTCCGGAAAAGCGTTCTTATTTTCACCGGCCGCTCGTTCTCCGACTACGCTGCCTACGTTCTGTCGTATGGCGGTGCCAACGGCGGAAACAACGGCAATGGCCGGGAAGTTGCAAAAATAGCCGCCCCTATCGATCCTTGATAGGTGGCGGCTTTGTGTTTTTGGTTTTTTATGATACTTTGGTACCGGTTCATTCCTACGATCGTAAAAATGAACCGGATTAGGCGATATCACTCTCGGTTATTTTGAAGAATTTTACAAATTTAAGAATGCCTATGCGTCCCAGATTTATCACAAACTTTTTGGGTAATGAAGACGGACCGATCCATACGCTTTTTTGGATCATCCGGAAATCCATGGCGGCGAGCTCTATTCTCAGCCAGTCTCTCTTGAACCGGTCTACCTCTGGTACGTCAAAAGCAATAATAATCTTTTTATCGCCAGCTGACCGTTGTTTTATGAGTCCTTGGTGTGGCGGCAGCCACTTCTCGTTACGTCCCTTGAGATACCTCTTCCCCGTGATAGTGAGGAAGAGCGAATTTTTATTTTTTTCAATAAATCCCTTTTTCCTTAGTCTTTTGACTGCGGTATGGATCGATTCCTCGGGAACGTGAGAATTTCCGTTATTGTTAATTTTTTTATTGTCGTCGCAATAGCCGTTCAGGTAGTTTTGGAGCAACCTATAATTCGCCCCACTGGAGTAAGTGGTAAGCGCTCTTAAAATATCGTCCCCCAGGCTCATTCTTATTTCTTATGTTAATTATAACAATATCCGGTTTTTTTTCGGGAGAGCTTACCACTTGGGTGGTTCATTTTTACGATCGTAAAAATGAACTTAATTTACCGCTAGAAGTAAGAAGGGGGAGAAGAAAGGAGAAGGAAACGGTTATCTGGAAGTCCGTTTTATGAATCTGTTCACGACCGGGACGGATTCCAAGAGCGGCTCGCGGAAAAGAATTAGGAACAACGGATACGATAAGATGGCCACGGCGAGCGTGGGTATTATGGAGATGCCGGATCTGGTCATTCCTAAAACGATGATCGTCATGAAGAGTGTCGCGAGTATCCCTTTGCCGAGGCCTCTCAAGAGCGGCACCTTAACTATCCCGTTCAGCTTGTACCAAGTGTAGCCGTTGGCGGCGATCTGGGAGATGATCGTCGCGACGGCGGAGCCGGCGATGCTGTACGTCGGGATGAGCAGGAAATCGAGGCCGGTGTTCAATATCGCGCCAATGAGCGTGGTGATTATGAATATTTTCTGCCGGTTGTAGGCGAAGATGACGTTGCCGAGAATGGTGCCGGTGAAGACCGGTATCAGAGTGACGAGGAGCAGCTGAAATGTCAGCGTCGCGGGCAGGTATTGGGAACCGAAGACGAGCTTGATGAACTCGTGGCCCAGCACTATGCCGCCGATTGCGGTCGGCAGGGCGATCAACATGACTGACCGGTAGAGCTGGTTCGTGGTTTTCGCAACGTCGCTGTTTTTCTTTTCATTGATCATCCGGGTAACGAGCGGAAAAAATCCGGCCGCCACAATGGAGGGAATTATGTATACAAGTTGTATCGGTTTTTGGGCGGCGGCGTAGAGACCGAGCTCGTAGGCGTTCCTGAACCAGCCGATGACCAAAGAATCGATGTTTATCATGAAGCTTCCCAGAAGGCCCATGATGGCGAAGGGCCAGGCGGAGCTGATTATCGGTTTTATGAGCTTCTTGTCGAAGAAACGTTTGACGGCCGGCAGCCACAAGTTTCTTATCCTGATGGCCACGGCCAGGGTACCGATGCCACTTCCGAGGGCGTAGCCCATCGCCATCGATTCCGCGGTGGGGTGGATTATGAGGGCGAGCAAGCTCAAGGACGTCACCATCACTTCGGTGAATATGACGAAGCGCGATTCTATTTCCATCTTGTTGTAAGCCCGCGTGGCTGAGAAGAAGAAGTTTCTCATGCTGTCGAAGGCCATCAGGAAGGCGATGAAAGGTATGACTTTTCTGACTTCCTGTATTTTGGTGAAGTACGGTCCTATAAAGACGGTGAAGGCGATACCCACGGCCACCAAGGCGATTTTTATGTAGAAGGTTGTCGATAAATACGAAGGTATCTCGTCTTCCGTCCGTTTCGAGAGTTCGCGCGTGAGGAGGCTTGAAAGGCCGATGTCTGAAAATATGGTGAAGAAGCTCGCAAAGGAGAGAGCGTACGCGAATACGCCGTAGCCGTCGGCGTGGAGGATGCGCGCGGCGGCGATGATGAGTCCGGCGTGGATGAACTTGCTGACGCCCGTGCCGAACGTGAGCCAGAACGTGTTCTTGAAGAACGTCTGTTTCACGGTCTTGTTTTCGAACAAAAAGGACTTCAGCTTCTCCATATTTTTACTGGGGGTTGACGAAGAATGATTTCATCGTTCGGATCATTATGAGGATGTCCAAGACCACCGAGCGATTCTTCAAATAGTAGAAATCGTATTGCAGTTTTTCATAGGCGTCCTCGAGCGAGGCGCTGGGGCGGAAGTTTATCTGAGCCCAGCCCGTGAGACCGGGTTTCACGATGTGGCGCATCTCGTAGAACGGAAAGCTCTCGAATGTCTTGGCCAGTTCTTCGCGTTCCGATCTCGGGCCCACGAAGGAAATGTCGCCTTTGATGATGTTCCAAAGCTGGGGGATCTCGTCGAGATGGGTAAGTCTCAAGATTTTTCCTAATTTGGTTATGCGTGGGTCGTTTTTCTCGGTCCAGGCCGGCGTGCCGTCTGATCCGCCGTGCCAAGTCGTCATGGTCCTGAACTTATAGAGGTAGAAGATATTGCCGTCCTTGCCGACCCGTTTTTGCTTGAATATGGCCGGCCCCTTGGACGTGAGTTTTATGAGTATGCCTATCAATGCGTCGAGTGGCAGGAGGATTACAAAAAACATCAAAGCCAGCAGGAACTCGATGATGTTTTTGGCAGTCGTGTAGAGTGGCCTTTTGGTCGTGATATTTTCCAAAAACCACGATTCGCCGATCTCCGACATCGGCGTCTTGCCGAAGAGCTCTTCGTAGAACTTTTCGGAGTTCTCTATGTCGGTGCCGAGTTTGAGGCACTGGAGGGCCAAGGATGTTATTTTGGGGTCGTTTCTAAGGTGCGAGGCGAGGATTATCCTTTCTATGTCGAGTTCCTTGATCGATTCCTTGTCGGGGGTTTTGTCGGCCGAACCTTTGATGCGATATCCCAATTGCGGGTTCTTTTCTATGTAGAGCTTTATTTCGTCCATGGCTTTCGAATTGCCGACGAGGAAAATATTTTCCGCCGTCCTTTTTATAAAGAGCGAGTTGAAGAGCGAGCGCCAGAGGAACGTTATGACGAGATAGATGGCTGAAAAGAGGAAAAGATTGAATCTGGGCCTTATTCCGAATGTCGGAATGAGATAAAAAAGAGCCAAGCCGCTCAAGAACATCACGAGGATGCCGATAAAAAGTATTTTGAAGAAATCGGAATCGTTCCTGAGATTCTTAATGTCATAAAGCCCCACCACGTAGAAGCCGATGGCGGAGAACACGAGTATGATGCTGAAAGGCAAAAGGTGCTCGTCGAGCATTGAGCCGTAACCCTTCCCGTACCTCACGAAGAGCATCGCAAAAAGCGATACGTAAAAGAATATTATATCGCCTATGAAGATGAGCGTTTTTTTGGCCGTTGACATTGTATTTCGCTCTCTATTGTTTGACTTTATGATATTCTAGGTATAGCCTTAAATCAAATGGATCAGATGGAAAATGATTCTATGAAGCCGGAGAAAAAGAAGAGAGACTACCTCCTTCCGGCGAGCATATTGGTTTCGGCTTTGCTCATCTCAGTGGCGTTGGTCTACAACGTCGGCAAGGGGAGCAATCAAAACGCTCAAGCTAATCTCGGCGACGTAGCCCAGAACACCGCGAACATACAAGTGCCGCCGGTCACATCGGCCGACCATATAGAAGGCAATCCTCAGGCTCCGGTGAAGATAATAGAATATTCAGATCTCGAGTGTCCTTTCTGCAAGGAATTTCACTCGACGCTGAATACCGTGATGAACATCTATGGAAGCCAGGTGGCTTTGGTTTATAGGCATTATCCGATCCCTCAGCTGCACCCCAAAGCTCCTCATGAAGCCCAGGCGGCTGAATGCGCTTACAAGCTTGGCGGCAACAATGCTTTTTGGAGCTACGTGAACCAAGTATTCGCCATAACGCCTTCCAATAACGGCCTGGATCCGGCCGAACTGCCGAAGATCGCCCAGCAAATAGGCCTGAATGTCACTGATTTCAATAACTGCCTTTCGAGCGACTACGGACAGGCCTTGATATCGCAGGAAGCCCAAGATGCCGTGAATGCCGGCGCGCAAGGCACGCCTTACTCCATAGTTGAAAGCAGCACGGGCAAAAAATACGTCATAAACGGAGCTCTTCCTCTAAGCTACGTCAGGTCAGTAGTGGATCAGGCCTTGAAAGATTCAAACTCTTAATTTTGTTGGCTGCTTACCTCGGTATTTTCCTCGCTGTCGCCGTCCTCAACTTCGATCATTGGGACGCTGCACATCGGGCATTCTCCCGGCTCAGCTGAGGTATAGCCGCATTCCGGACATTTATACATATTTCTTTAAGTTTTTAAATGTTTTAATTTTTTACGAACGACCTTGAGGAGAAAGCTATTGCTGCTTCGGAGACGAGACCGTCCAAAGAGAGAAGATTATTACAAGTACTCCCATCAGTATGCTGTTCCACGAAGGAAGGTTCAGGGCCGAATAGCCCAGTAGCCACGGTGATATTATGAGCCATACTCCCAGAACTATAAGAACCACGTTATTCCATTTCATGTTTCTATTATAACACAAAACGAAGCTTAAAGTTCAAAATTCAAAGTTCAAAAACTGAGTTTAAAGCTGGAAAGTTTTGCATTTTGAGGCTTGAGTTATTAAAATGACTGATATGTATGATTTAGTGATCATTGGCGGCGGTCCGGGCGGTGTTGCGGCCGGCGTATATGCCGCGAGGAAGAAAATAAAAGCCGTTCTCGTGACGGATACGTTCGGCGGACAGTCACTCGTCTCCGATGAGATAGGGAACTGGATAGGAGACATTAAGGTTTCCGGGTTTGATTTGGCGCAAAGATTGGAAGCGCACCTCAAGGCGCATCCCGACATCGAGATCGACGAGGGCGATTTGGTAACGAAGATTGAGGGAGCCGCACCCGCGTTCAAGGTGACCACGAAGAACGGCAAAATATTCGAAACGAAAACCATTCTTCTCGCCTGTGGCAGTTCCCGTAGGAAACTCAATGCTCTTGGCGAAAAAGAATATGAGGGACACGGTGTCGTTTACTGCTCGACCTGCGATGCGCCTCTTTTCGGCGGAAAGGATACGGTCGTCGTCGGCGGCGGTAACTCGGCGCTCGAGGCCGTGGGTGATCTTCTGCCTTACGCCAACTCGGTGACTCTTCTCGTTAGAAGTAATGTCTTGAAGGGCGACCCGGTCACGCAGGATGAGATCAAATCTAATCCCAAGGTGAAGATTATTTTCCAGGGAGAAGTACAGGAAATATTTGGCGATTGGAAAATGGTCCAAGGCATTAAATATCTGGACAAGACTTCGGGAGAGATAAAGACTCTTCCGGTCCAAGGGGTGTTCGTCGAGATAGGGAGCGTCCCGAACTGCGAACTCGTGCGGGAGATGGTCGATATCGACAAAATGAACGAGATCGTCGTCGACCACAAGACCCAGAAGACGACCCTTGCTGGCATTTGGGCGTCGGGGGACGTGACAGACGTCCTTTATAAGCAAAACAATATCTCGGTTGGAGATTCGGTAAAAGCGGTACTTAACATTTATGACTATCTCCATGGCGTAGATCGCACAGCGGCTTAAAATAGACAAAATAAAACACCCGGCATATGCCGGGTGTTTTTTGTTAGCGACAGTGGCTTATTTAACTATCATGTTTCCTACGTCACCGGCTGCCGCGTGTCCGGGAACGTCATCGTGGAACGCGTATGTTCCAGCCTGGGTCGGAGCGTTGAAGGAAATAACTCTCGTCATGCCCGGACCGATGCCGATGGCCACGGCTTGAAGCGACGGATCGTCGAATCTAAGTACGTGCGTCTGATCGTCGGTGGCGGTGAGCGAAAGCGTTATGGCTGCCCCCGGTTTCACCGTGAACGTCGACGGAACGAATCCGCCGGCCGTGGATATATCAAGTTTGATGGCGCTCGCGGGGATGGAACTGGAAGCTATCGGAACCGACTGGGAAGGAGCCGACAGAGAGCCGGGTACTGCCGCATTGTCGGCGGTTTTTCCGGACGGGGCGATCACCTCGCCGCTCGAAGCGATGGGGCTGGTCCCCGGCGCGGCGACCGTTCCCGAAGCCGTTTGAGCTCCGGTCTGCTGGCTCGGCTGCGACCCCGTTTTATTGACGGAAGGGAGGCCTCCGCCGCTCACGGCGAAATAAATGACTATCAGCGCCACAACGACGCCCACGATGACCCACGTGATTATTTGTTTTTTGTTGTTTTCCATTTGATTTTAAGCTGAACGACCTTTGTTTGCTTGTTGACTTTATTATACCAAATAGATGGCCAGGAATGAATAATACGGCGAAAGCGATCGGCAAACAAACGCATGCGGGGGCGGTTAGCGAGGTGATGGCAAGGTGATTTACGAGAACGGAAAATCAGTTGGTAGAAGCGGATGGATATTAATGGAAATGGATATTAGTTGATCCGCGCCCCCGCCTCAAAAACTACCGTACGGCAATTTTTGAGGATTCATCAATTTATTTTATTAGCTTGAAATGTTTTTTGAGCTCCTCGTCGCCATCCAGTACTTCGATGAGCATTACCTTGCAGTACTTATGGAAACCGTTCAGAACCACGAATTTCCAGAATTCTTTCGTCATCTCGTAGGGTGCGATCCAGACGCTTTTCTGAAGTTGATAAAATCCAGACTCCTTGAGCGCTCCTCGGAGAATGACCCTTTCGTCGTCAAACTCACTCGGCACATCGAAGCTTATTAATCGCCATCTGCCATCCCAATATTCCGGCCTATTTTTGGTCTGGTTGTCCGACCTGTGATATTTTGCGAAAAAAACCCTCCCTTTTTGCGTGATCCTGTAGCTCTTTTTTCTTTTTTCTATCAAGCCGCGTTCCTTGAAGCGCTTGAGCGTCTGCTTGAGATATTTTTTGCGTTCATGCCGCTCAATGAAAGCGTCGATGATGGCGTTGCCTATCTCTTCTGTTTTTTCGAAGAAATCACTGATGGCGCGCGCGTTCCGATATGCTTCGCCAGCTGTTTTTGACATACCCCTCTTTTATTTTTCTCCTATTTCCCTTGTTGCTCTTGTCGTCCGACCTTTTGCTTCACTTTTTACCGTACGGTAAAAAGTGAAGGGGATAAGGTTGTGGGACAAGTTTTATGATCTTCTTATTATTTTAGCATTTTGCGGTGCGAGAGGTTATCAATGATCGTTGGCGCGCAAAATAACCCCTAAAGCAACCGCTTCCTGCCGCCTCAAAAATTACCGTACGGTAATTTTTGAGGATGGGGGCGAAGGGGGCGAAAAATACAGCCATTATTTGATATAATAACTATGAATGCAAAAGCATATCCGGAAAGTCACTTTCATTGCGGGAATCATTCTGTTTTTCACCACGGCTCAATTGGTGTGGGGGCAGTTCGTCGGGCCGACGCAGACGCCGCCCTCGGGAGGCGGAACGCTCCAGGTTGATTCGAATTACAATGTAGGTCTCGGGACTTCGAGCGCGGCCATCACGCCGACGACCAATTTGCCGGCGAACGGCTTCGGGCGGCTCTTCGCCATCTCTTCCACGACGAA
>CAYQPG010000020.1:0-9153 GCA_964419525.1 uncultured Candidatus Saccharibacteria bacterium
TGAGCGCGATTGGCTTAGCCGTGATTTTGTTTTTGACCCGCAAGATCGGCATAAAGGAAATCCCCGAATAAATATGAAGCGCATTTATCTCGACTATGCCGCTTCTACTCCGGTAAGGAAGGAGGTTTTGAGGGCGATGCTTCCATATTTCTCCGAGAAATACGGCAATCCGGGGTCGCTTCATTCGTTTGGACAAGAAGCAATGGCCGCCGTCGATGATTCCCGCGCCGTCGTGGCAAGGTCTTTGAACGCCGATTTCCGCGAGATAGTTTTCACCGGCTCCGCGACTGAAGCCAATAATCTTGCCCTCCGCGGGATCGTCAAACAATTCGAAATTCGAAATTCGAAATTTGAAACTAAGCCGAAGCTCATCGTTTCGGCGATTGAACATGAATCCGTTCTCGACACGGCGCATGAACTCGAGCGCGAGGGCGTCGACGTCGTCGTGATTCCCGTCGACAAGAGGGGAATTGTTGATTTGAAAAAACTGGAGGAAGAACTCGACGAACGCACCGTTCTCGTCTCCGTGATGTACGCGAACAACGAAATCGGCACCATCCAGCCTATTTCAAAAATTGCGAAAATATTAAACAACTTCAAGAAAGAGAAGAAATCTTTTTATTCGAAACCCCCGCAGCCGAGCGAGCATGGCCCGTCGTTCAACTCTTCGACGGTCGCTCGGCGAGGACAAGCAAGCGAGTCGCTGGACGAGCGAAGCGGGTTGAGAGAAAAAGATTTCTTCTCTTCCTCCTACCCCCTCTTCCACTGCGATGCCGCCCAAGCCCCCATGTACCTCGACTGCGACGTCCGAAAACTCGGCGTCGACCTTATGACCCTCTCCGGCCAAAAAGTATATGGGCCGAAAGGCATCGGCGCCTTGTACGTAAATTCGAAATTTGAAATTCGAAATTTGAAATTCCTGTCACCGGAGGTGACTGGTGGCGGCCAGGAATTCGGACTTCGTTCCGGGACCGAAAATACTCCGGCCATCGTTGGTCTCGGCAAGGCCGTCGATCTCGCCGTTGCTTCGAAGAAGAAGAACGCGAAACAGGTCGAGGGAGTGAGGAATTATTTTTGGAAAAAATTGAAGAGTATTTACCGGAAGGCGGAAGTAAACGGAAGTCCGGACCTGCCTGCGCCATGCCTGCGCATGCAGGAGGCAGGCGCGCCGCATGTCCTGAATATTTATTTTCCCGGCGAGTATGCCGGCGATTTACTCGTTAAGTTCGACGTGTCGGGCATTGCCGCTTCGGCTGGTTCGGCTTGTTCCGCTAGGGCCTTCACTCCTTCGCATGTTCTCGCGGCCCTGGGTTTGCCGGAAGAGAGGGTGAGGGGCAGCGTCAGGTTCAGCTTTGGCATCCAGACCACGTGGAAAGAGATCGACGAAGCCATCCGGAGGATTAAAGGAGTAATTGAATAAACTCAAATTACAAATTTCAAATATCAAATATCAAATCAAATCCAAATGACCAAATGTCAAAAACGTTTCGTCCTTTGGCTCTTTGAACTTTGACATTGACTTGGCATTTGTCATTTGAGCTTTGTCATTTTCTAATGTTATAATAAGAACATGAATACAGAAAAAATGAGGGGTTATCTTTACGTAGCGATAATAGTGTCGGTTTTGGTCGTCGCGTACGCCGCGGTGGCTTACGTTGGTGTTTTTTCCAACTCCATCCAGCCGTCATCCTACAGGAGTTTCGCCGTTACGGCCGACGGCAAGGCGATAGCCGTGCCGGACGTCGCCAAATTCACCTTTAGCATCATAACGGAGGGAGGGATGAATTTGGCCTCGCTCCAGGAGACCAATACCACGAACACCAATAAGGCGATTGATTTTGTTAAAAACGGTGGCGTGGATGCCAAAGATATTCAGACCAGCGGTTATACCATTTCGCCCCGCTATCAATATTCAAATTGCGGTTATTCCGGTGGTGGCACTTGCCCGCCGCCCGTCATCGTCGGTTACACGGTAACCCAGGATGTTGCCGTGAAAGTGAGGGACTTTTCTAAGATCGGTGACATACTTTCCGGCGTGGTCAAGAACGGCGCCAATAACGTCTCTTCCCTGCAGTTCACCATAGACGATCCTACGGCCGTGCAGGCTGAAGCCAGAAGCCAGGCCATACAAAAAGCCCAGATTCAGGCCGAAGAGGTGGCCAAAGAGGCCGGATTTTCGGTGGGCCGGCTGCTCTCCATCGACGAGAGTCAAAATGTCCCCCAGCAGATATATGCTATGAATAATCTCGCTAAAACGGCCTCCGGCATCGGCGGCGGGGCAGCCGTCCCGGCTCCTACCATAGAAGCCGGCTCTGAGGAGGTGAATGTCTCTGTAACACTTCGCTACGAAATCAAGTAATAGTAATAGGTAGTGTCGAACTCGCCGGTTGGCGAATCATAGGTCTATTTTCTGGTCGAATGATTGATGTTTTAGAAATTTAACATTTAGCCATTTCGATTTGTTTAAAAATTAAAAATTAAGAAATTAAAAATTTTTAATTATATGTCCAATAAAAGAGTAATATCGTTCATAGTGGCTGCCGCTCTCGTCGGCGGTTTCGTGGGTTCTTTCATGAATTCGGGGACGGCCCAGGCCAGCATCTTCGACAATATTTGGAACTTCTTGAAAGGCGGCAATCAAACGTCAACGCAGCAGGCCGGAAGTTCGACGTCGACGCCGAGCTATCAATCGGCCAACGCGTATGAACAGGCCGTGATAGACGCGGTTCAAAAAGCTTCGCCGGCCGTCGTTTCGATAGTGATCTCCAAGGATGTGCCGATAATCGAGCAGTGTCCGCAATCTTTCAGTCCGTTCTCCAATCTGCCGCCCGAGTTCCAGCAGTTCTTCGGGAATAATTTCGGCGGCGGCAACTTTCAGACGTACGTGCCGTGCCAAAAGGGAACTCAGAAACAGGAAGTTGGCGGCGGTTCGGGGTTCATTGTGTCGTCGGACGGGCTCATCATAACCAACAAGCACGTGGTCTCCGACACATCGGCTGATTACACCGTTTTTTTGAATGACGGGAAAAAATACACGGCGAAGGTTTTGGCGAGGGATCCGGTTCAGGATCTGGCATTGATAAAAATAGACGCTACCGGACTTCCGACTGTCAGCTTGGGCAATTCCGACGGATTGAAACTCGGTCAGACGACCATAGCCATAGGCAACGCTTTGGGTGAGTTCAGGAACACCGTTTCGGTCGGCGTTCTCTCGGGACTTTCGAGGACCATAACGGCTTCCGGCGCGACGTACGGTTCCGAGACTATCCAGGGGGTCATGCAAACCGATGCCGCCATCAACCCGGGCAATTCCGGAGGGCCGCTTTTGGACCTTAACGGCGATGTCATAGGCATAAACACGGCCATTGTTTCCGGCGCTCAGAACATCGGGTTCGCCATACCGATCAATCAGGCGAAGAAGGACATCCAATCCGTCAAAGAGAGTGGCGTCATACAAACGCCTTACTTGGGAGTCAGATATCTTACGGTTGATTCGAGTATGGCCAAACAGCAGAATTTGCCCGTCGACTACGGAGCGCTTTTGAGAGGTGATAATACCGGACCGGCCATAGTGCCCGGTTCTCCGGCCGATAAAGCCGGACTTGAGGCGGAAGACATCATACTTGAGGTTAACGGTACCAAAGTTGATTCGACCAACACCCTGATATCGCTCATCAATCAATATAGCGTCGGCGACACCATAACTCTCAAAGTTGAACGCGCCGGCAAGACGTTGGACATCCCGGTCACGCTCGGTGACCGCCCCGGTCAGATCACGCAGTAGATGGTATGTAGTATTTTGTATACCATATACTAACTACTGAATACTAAATACCAGTTCATTAGCGCTCAACTCTTCCTCTTGCTAATCCTCGCGAAGAGGAGTAGAATGACTTATAATTGAATAACAAGGTTCAGATGACAAATGCCAAACCAATGTCAAAATCCAAAGCTCAAATTTTGACATTTAGTCATTAGGATTTGATTTGAAATTTGGATTTTGGAATTTAAATCAAATATGCCAAATTTTCAACGTTTCACCATAAAAGCGCAGGAGGCCCTGCAGAACGCGCAGGAGATGGTCATGAAATACAACCACGGAGAGTTGCGGGCGCTCCATCTTTTGGCTTCTCTCTTGGACGACGAGCAGACACTGGTCCAGCCGATACTCGAAAAAGCCGGCGTCAACATAAGCGGCATCGAGAACGACGTCTACAGATCACTCGAGCTTCTGCCGAAGGTCTTTTCCGGAGGCGGAAACATCGGCCAAATGTATCTGTCTCAGGAGATAATAAAGATCCTCGACAAGGCCGGTGAGGTCTCGCTTAGGTTCAAGGATGAATTCGTGTCCTGCGAGCATATTATTTTGGCCTTGGCGGAAGTGCCGTCGATGGTCGCCGACATGCTCATAAAATACGGGGCTAAGAAAGACGTGCTTTCGAAGACGCTCCAGGAGCTGCGCGGTTCCTCGCGCGTGACGGATGAAACGCCCGAATCAAAGTTCCAGGTGCTTGAAAAATACGCCGTGAACATCACGGAAAAGGCCAGGCACGGCAAGCTGGATCCGGTGATAGGTCGCGAGGAAGAGCTTCGCCGGGTCATGCAGATACTTTCCAGGAGGACGAAGAACAATCCGGTTTTGATAGGCGAGCCGGGCGTCGGGAAAACCGCCATAGTGGAAGGATTGGCCGAGAAGATAGTCGCGGGCGACGTGCCGGAACCTTTGAAGAACAAAGATGTTATAATGCTCGACCTCGGATCGCTCGTCGCGGGCACCAAGTTCAGGGGTGAATTCGAGGACAGGTTGAAAGCGTTCCTTCGGGAGATTAGCCGTTCGGAAGGCAAGATAATACTTTTCATAGACGAGGTTCACATGATAGTGGGCGCCGGCGCGGCGGAAGGGGCGGTTGACGCTTCGAACCTTTTGAAACCGGCTCTCGCGCGCGGTGAACTTCACGCGATAGGCGCGACGACTCTGAAGGAATATCAAAAATACATAGAAAAAGATGCCGCGCTCGAAAGGCGTTTCCAGCCGGTCATGGTGGAAGAGCCGACGATAGAGGATTCGATAGCCATCCTCCGCGGCCTCAAGGAGAAATACGAGATGCACCACGCCTTGAAAATAACCGACAACGCCATTGTGACGGCGGTGAATTTGAGCGCCCGCTACATAACGGACAGGTTTTTGCCGGATAAGGCGATAGATCTCATAGACGAAGCCGCCGCCGCGAGACGCTTGGAATCGGACAGCATCCCGTCGGAGATAGAGATGATAAGGAAAGATATAACGAGGCTGGAGATAGAAAAATCAGCCCTCTCCAAAGACGGCGGGAAGAAAACTCCGGTGCGCCTCAAGGAAATAAACGCCAAACTGAAGAAACTCAAGGAGCAGAACGCGAAAGTGACTGGCAGGTGGGAAAGCGAGAAGAAGGACGTCAGCGGCTCTCATGACCTCAGAAAAAAAATAGAAGATCTGAGGAGGGAAGCGGAACTCGCCGAGCGGGAGGGCAACTTCGATAAGGTGGCGGAGATCAGGTACGGTAAGCTTCCGAAAGCCGAGAAGGAATATTCCAAGCTCGAAGGCGCCGCCGATCTGAAAGAAAAGAAATCCGGGAGATTTATAAAAGAGATAGTGGACGAAGAAGACATAGCGGCCGTCGTTTCGCGCTGGACTGGCATACCGGTTTCCAAGATGCTGGAGTCCGAGGTCAAGAAGCTTGCGAGGATAGAGGACGAACTTGAAAAAAGAGTGGTCGGCCAGAAGGAAGCCATAAACGCCGTCGCGAGAGCTTTGAGGCGCTCGAGGGTGGGCTTGGCCGACGAAGACAGGCCGTCCGGATCGTTTATGTTTCTGGGGCCGACCGGCGTCGGCAAGACGGAACTCGCGCGGGCTCTCGCTTCCTTTATGTTCAATGACGAGAAAGCCCTAATAAGGATAGATATGTCCGAATATATGGAGCGCCACGCCGTCGCGCGCCTCATCGGCTCTCCGCCGGGCTACGTCGGCCACGATGAAGGCGGGCAGCTGACCGAGACGGTGCGGCACAGGCCTTACAGTTTGATATTGTTCGATGAGATAGAAAAGGCGCATCCTGAGGTTTTCAATATATTGCTACAAGTCTTGGATAACGGCCGTTTGACCGATGGGAAGGGAAAGACCGTCAATTTCAGGAATACGGTTGTAATATTGACGTCGAACGTCGGCAGTGTCTATTTCAAGGAAATGTCCACCATCGGATTTAAGGGCGGCAACTCTTCCGACGTCGAGGACAAAGAGGAAAAATTCAAGGAAAGAGCCATGGAATCGCTTCGCGAAACCTTCAAGCCCGAATTTTTGAACCGCCTCGACGAGACGATCATTTTCAAGTCGCTGACCCCGGCCGACATAGAAAAGATCGTGAATATCCAGCTGGCCGAAGTGGAGCGCCGTTTAGCCGTGAGGGGAATAACCCTGAACGTCAAACCGAGTGTCAAGAAGTACGTCGTTGAGAACGGATTCGATCCCAACTACGGCGCGAGGCCCATCAAGCGCATGATACAGAAGGTGATAGTGGACGCCTTGGCCGACAAGATGGTCAAGGGGCTTCTGAAGGATGGAAAGGAGGTCAATATCTTTATGAATAAATCGAATAGCGTCGAGGTCAGCCAGTAATCTTGCTTAGATCCGCCTGGCTTTTCTCTAAAATACACTATGCCAAACCCCAGCGTGGTTTAGCCGCTCGCTCTCGGCCTTGCTCGTGAGAATTGCATGGTGTCCGTGCGGCAGCTCTCGGAACTGCAATCGGCTTGGTCTTTATAAAATAAAGCGATTGCGGTGAGAGTGCAGGGCGGCGTCCGTCGCAGGAGCGGACGAACGCCCGGTGCCGGTAGGGCACCATGCGATTTTCATGCCCTGCCAGCTCGGCCTCCGAGACGGCTTTCTTAATAAAGCCAGGCGGGATCTTTCGTTCCGTATTTACGTTCGCGGCCGGAAGAGGTTAGAATATAACTTGTGAACGTACCCTCAATTGGTAATCTTCGAAATCTGAAGAATTCCGTCTTCATGAAACGCGCTGGCAAGACGCTCATCGGTATTGCGGCTTTGCTGCTCGCTGATCTCATGTCATTTTCGTTTTTTGCCGTCCTGGGTTTCTTTTTCATACTGCTTTACGTTTATTTGTCCGAAAGCGCCGGCCGCCGCGATTTCCGGTTCTCCTTTTGGCTGACACAGGCGGTCTTTTTGGTTGTTATGGCGAATATCCCCGTTTTGAACGACGCTTTCTTGTCGATCTTGCTTCCGGTTTCAGCTTTGATTGTCTACGGAGTCCTCACCTTCTTTATTCTTGGGCTCATGAACGTTTCTTTTTCCAATAAGCTCTTTATTTACGGTTTGACGAGCACCGTACTGCTTTTCTCGTTTTTTGCCGCTCTTTTCTATTTAATGCCGCCTTTTTCCGACGCTTCCTTCTGGAACGAGTTTTTTTGGATGGTCCTTAATCTTGGGATCGTCTACTTTATGTTCAAAGAGTTCTGGAGAACGGTGGGACTCAGGGGGTGGAGGAGATCCCGTCTTTACGGCTTTGTTCTGGGCGCTTTGTCGGTTGAAATAGCCTCTTTGGCCGCCTTTTTGCCTCTCGGATTCCTTAATGCCGCTGCTTTTATGGCCTTGATATTCCTCATATTGAGGGACGTCGTGTTTGCCCGCGAGAACGGCCTCTTAAACATATCTTTTGTGTTCAGGGAAGTAACGATATTCGTTGTCATAACCTCGCTTATTTTCGTCACCGTCAGCTGGAAGATATAGAATATATAGGGTATAGGGAATAGTTAATTAGGGGGTAAATATGGATTCTTATAAGGATCTAAAGGTTTGGCAGAGGAGCCTTGAATTAGTTAAGGCTGTTTATTTGCTGACCGATAAATTTCCATCGTCTGAGGTGTATGGCCTTACCAGCCAAATGAGAAGAGCTGTTGTTTCTGTACCATCGAATACAGCCGAGGGCTATCAAAGGCGTAATAGACCTGATTATCTGCGTTTTTTGCGGATTTTGTTCGGTTCCGCCGCTGAATTGGAAACTCAGTTAAATATAGCTAAAAATCTAAAGATAGGGGATGAAAAACCGCTTGAAAATGCGGAAAATTTACTCATTGAAGTGTTAAAAATGCTGAACAAGCTTATTCAATCCCTAACCTCTATTCCCTAATCCCTAAACCCTGAAGCTTGATAAGTAACACTTATCAAGCTTCTTCGTTTTATCTACTGTAACAGATGGAAAGTGCCGGAAACTGCCGGTATTTGCTAAAAAACAGCAATTTGTTATAATATAACGTAAATCCAGCTTAGAAGTGAGGCTAAGCTCGGAGCTGTCCTATTATCATGTCCGCCTCACGGCGGATTAATGCTTTTAGAGCGGTTTCCTGTATTCAAAAGCCTCGCCTCCCAGCGAGGTTTAATCGTTTAATCAAGTCACTAGTGTCATCGGCGGATCTCCCGCTCTAAATGTTTAAATCTTTAAATATTTCGTGGGGTCGAAAGGTCTGCAGGGCGGCATTCCGAAACATTAAAAAGGTCGACGGCCTGTTTTGAAGAAAATCAGGCTGAAAACACGAAAAAAGTCATAAGAAATTAAAAATTAAAAATGAGTACTAAGAAATTAGGAATAATCGGTTTATCCGCTTTAGTTGTTCTTGGTATGGTATTCATGTATAGCCCGAGCGTGAGCGCCGCGAGCTTGACGTCCGTTCAAGTGGACGCCATAGTGACCCTCTTGCAATCGTTCGGAGCTAGCGCGAGTACCATCGCCAATGTCCAGTCTGCGTTATCTGGACAACCGGTGACCTCTGGAACTTCCGGCACGACCTCAGTTTCCGGCTACACTTTCACCCAAAACCTCACAGTTGGGTCCAAGGGAGCCGAAGTTAAGGCCTTGCAGCAGTTCTTGAATGGTCATGGTTTCCAGGTAGCTGCGACTGGAGCTGGTTCTCCGGGTAATGAATCCGAATACTTCGGACCCGCGACCAAAGCCGCCTTGGCTAAATTCCAGGCTGCGAATAGCATTTCGCCTGCTTCCGGTTACTTCGGCCCCATAACGATGAAGGCCGTGAACGCGATGATGGGCACGGTGTCAACTGGATCGACCGGTGGGTCGACACTGCCCGCGGCACCCGGCTTAA
>CAYQPG010000021.1:0-8845 GCA_964419525.1 uncultured Candidatus Saccharibacteria bacterium
TTTGTCCGGATTCTGGAAATGGATCCAGCGCGCTTTGCCTATTTGTTCGTCGATGTTTTTCATGATTTTCTCTACGAATTACGAATTTCTTACGAATATACTAAATTTCGCATATTTGTATCTTTTCGTATTTCGTAGTCATTTTTACTTGCTGAAGTTTAGTATGACGTTCGTGACCTTGGGGCTCGAGTCCTGGAGGAGATTGCTCTGGAGCATTATCTTGTACCTGAAATATCTGAAGTTGTTGAAAAGACTGGGGTTGACGCATATTGGTACGCCCGGACTCGGAATTCCGCTCGTGAGCTGTCCGCCAGTGAGGCCTTGAGAGCAAGGAGCGTTGTACCATCCGGAGCTGGTGCCGCTGGGACCTATGTAGTTCCAAGGGCCGCTGGTGCTGTTCGAGGCCGCTACCTCGAAGCCCAGTGACGTTCCGGAAAGTCCCGGATCGCCCTGCCATATGATGCTCTGGAGCGTCGATGTGCTCCCTGCATCTATTATATAGGAAGTCAGATAGCCGACAGTACTGGTCGATTCCCAGGCGGTGTTCACTAGATAGGGATTAACCGAGCAATTGCCGCTTCCGGGATTGTCGCAATTGAAGCTTATCCATCCTACCTTGTCGTTCCAGGCCCAGCCTTGGAAATTACCGCTCGAATCAACCGCGACGTCATAGTTTATGCTGCCGGGGCACGCGGACGTGTTGAGCCCGCCGCAAAAGCTTATCCATCCTATGTTGTCGTTCCAGGCCCAGCCGCTCAAATTGCCGCTTGCGTCAGCTCCGGAACAAGTGCCGTCCGTATTGTGGGTCGCCGATTTTCCGTTGCAAACGCCGTAATTCGATGCGTTGCAAATACTGCCGTTCCTTGTCGTCGAACAATCAAGCGACATATCGCCGATGGACGATGTAGCGTATCCGCTCAGTTTCGTCCCCGAGACGATGACGGTTTGGGAGCCGTAGAAATTCCACCACCCGTCGATCGGGTCCCAAGCAACAGAGCTCGTGGGGGACGAATTTACGTTGGTCGCAGCCGACGTCTTATTTGAGAATATCAGGAATAAGGTCGCCGCGACGACCAAAGCGACCAGTGCCCAGAAAATCGTTTTGATCAATTTCATTCTTTAAGATTATAACAAAAAATGCTATTATGTTATAATTGAAAAAACAAAAGGTCGCTCTCATTTTTTAAACATGAAAAACAATCTGAATAAAGTATTACTGGCAGTCGTCGTAGTTCTATTCTTGGTGTTAGCCGGGATACTGTCTTGGCAGTTTCTGGGAGGTCAGCCGTCGTACTACGCGGTATATTTGAGAACCGGCGATCTGTACTTCGGAGAACTCAGCACTTTCCCGTCGTTCACTCTGAAGCACGTTTACATGCTTCAAGTGAACTCCCAGGATCAGAAGAATCCGTTGAGTATCCAGAAATTCACCAATGTTTTCTGGGGACCAGAGGATTACTTGAACATCAACAAGAACGATGTCGTGTGGTACACGAAACTCGCTTCGGACAGCAAGCTCACGCAGTTGATACAGTCCAATCCGTCGCTCACGCAGACGACGCAGAGTGATACCGGCACGACCCAACCGCCGGTCTCGAACGGAACTTCGACTCCCGGATCGACTTCTCAGCAGCCAGGAAAATAAACGATTCGCTCCGTGAAATGCGATTGAGATAATCCCGCGCCTTGCGAAAAGGAAAAAAGGCGCGGGATTTGTTATTATGAATGTATATGCGCGCCAAAGAAGCCCAGATAGCGCTTCCTTTCATCCTTCTTATCAGTGGTATAATTATCGAAATAGTGGTGGCTGGATCTTTAACCTCTTATTTTGCGAGCGGTTCGGGATACGGGCAGAGATTGGCGGTCAGAGCTTCGTCGGCCGCTTACTCGGGCATCAACGACGCTTTATCGCAGATTTCGAGGAATAAGGACTTCGGTTCCGGAAATCCCACTTACGGCATAAACGTCGGCAGTGACACGGCCACGATCTCGTTCTTAAGCAGTTTTTCAGGCGGTTATTATATGTATACCATAACTTCGGTGGGCGTGGCCGGTACGAGGCAGGATAAGATGGTGACCAAAGTCGTTGTGAACGGCACGACGGGCGCCGTGCAGCTCATATCTCTGAACGAAGTGGCCGTACAATAAAGGGTAAAAATCGATGATAGGCAAAATCTTCAAAAAAATAATCAATCTGATAGAGAAATTGAGTTCCAAGCCTCGCATAGACGGCATTGAGATAACCGGCAGCGCCATAAAATATTCTTATTTCGACGGCCTGACCGCGAGGACGGTGGCGGTGAAATTGAGCCCGGGGGTCGTAGTCGGCGGCAAGTTGAGCGACAAGGATAATTTTTCGGCGGCCCTTCTCGCCCTCAAGGGCCAGATCATGCCGGAGAAAAGAGAGAGCATCTTCAGAGTCAACGTCGTCTTGCCGACGGCGCTGGTATTCACGCAGAGTTTTTCGGTGCCTAACCTCAATCCGGATGAAGTGGCCGAATCCGTCAATCTGAATCTCCAGATGATATCCCCGATACCCAAAGAGGACGCTAATATGAGCGCTCAACTCATCTCGGAGCACGACCTTGATTATGAATTTTTCGGCGCTTTCGCTGACAAGAAAGAAATCGGCAGTTATCAGTCGGCCTTGACGGCGGCCGGTTTTGTGCCGGTTTCTTTCGAATTTAAAGCCGTGTCTCTCAGCCGCTTCATAAGGAACACGTCCGTCGTCCCGAGCAAGCTTGTCCTGGTTTTTGAGCTGTCCGCCGACGGTATTGAGCTTTTCATATTGATAAGCGGCAATGTTTACTTCAGCTATTTCAGGTCGTGGCAGTCGATACAGGGAAACTCCCAGTCGATATCCAAGGAACTCTTTGACATGACCGTCATCGAGGAGGTGAGGAAAGTCCTCAATTTTACGTCCGGTAAATTTGGTGTTTCTCCGGACTCCGTCCTGATCCTCGCGCCGGGTTTCGAGAGCGAAGTGTCCGACATATTAAAGACCAATTTCAATTTGAAAACATCGCCTATAGTCTCCTCCAAATTAAATGCCCAGCCTATATTTTATTCCACGATCGGCGCCGCCATGAGATGGCAGAGCGAGGAGGACAACAAGAACCTGCTGTCCATAAACCTGGGCGGAGAAGACCTCACGAAGGCCATCTACAATGAGCAGATACTCAACTTCGTCTCTTTGTGGCGGGGCATACTGGCAAGCGTCCTGTCTCTCGTGCTTTTGGCCTACATAGGAGGGGCGGTATTCGTTGTTGATCAATATAAGCTGGCCATGGCCAATTTGGATGAATTCAAGCCGCCGCTCGACGAAACCAAACTCGCCAATCTGATAGGCGAAGCCAATACCTTCAATTCCATGGTGAGCGAGATAGCGGGCGTCAGGGGTTCCAATCAGGATTTTTACACGCCCATTAAGCACGTATCCGACATCGCGAACGCGAACAACATAAAGGTGCTGTCCATAGGCGTGACTTCGCTTTCTTCGCCGATAACGCTTTCGGCCAATGCCGCGAGCTACGAGTTGGTTCTTAATTTCAAGAACGCCATTTCGGCCGATCCGATGTTCACTAACGTCGATCTGCCTTTGACTCAAATAAACACTCAAAGCGACAATTCAGTCGATTTCTCGATATCTTTCAATTTGAAGCAGTGATACTTAGATGTTCAGCCGGTCGCCGACGGCTTTGAAGCAATTTTTGAGCTTTTCATCATCGGAAGAGCTTATTTTTTTGAGCACGAACTCGCCGGCTTTTTTCATTTTGTCCCGCGGGTTTTCGCTTCTAACGCCCATCCTTATCCTCCAGAATTCCTTGGTCTTTAAGCTCTGTATGACCGACGACACGCCCTTGTGTCCGGCGGCCCCTCTGTTGAATTGAATCTTGTACTCGCCGACCCGGAGATCGGAGTCGTCGTGGGCCACGGCCGTTTCTTCCGGCGTAAGGTTGAAGTAAGAAACCGCCTTACCGACCGATCGGCCGGAATCGTTCATGAAACTCTTCGTTTTAGCCAGGATGATTTTCCCGTATTTGCAGTAGACGAAAAAGTCCGTCGATTTCCACTTGGCCTCGTCGCCGGCCAGAAAGTCTATGAGCTCGAAACCGGCGTTATGGAAAGTGTTTTGATATTCATCGCCCGGATTGCCCAATCCCACGATAAGCCTTATGTCCGATTCTGTTTGCAATTTAGGCATTATTCTAATAATATGATTATACTGAAAATCAGTCAGAAGTACTAACGGAATGCATAAAGAGACTGCATAATGAAGAAAATATTTTGGTCAATAGTTGAGATGTTGGAGACGGTCGCCATAGCCGTCGCTGCCGTCATTCTGGTCAGGACCTTCGTGGCCCAGCCGTTTCTGGTGAGCGGATCCAGCATGGAACCGACATTCAAGAACGGCGATTATCTTCTGGTCGACGAACTAACCTATCATTTGAGGAAGCCGGAGAGAGGAGAAGTCATAGTTCTCAAATATCCAAAAGATACGAGCGAGTATTTCATAAAAAGGATAATCGGTCTGCCTGGCGAGACGGTCATGATAAAGAACGGGGTCGTGACCATCGTCGATAAGGGTCGGGACATAGTTTTGAACGAGCCGTACATAGACCAAAAAATGCTGACCTCAAACTTCGAGGAAACGCTGGGCCCCGGCCAGTATTTCGTCATGGGCGACAACAGGAACTACAGCTACGATTCAAGGAGTTGGGGGCCGGTGCCCCAGAACGACATAGTGGGCATGGTGAGGCTCCGCTTGTGGCCGCTTCAAAGCGTAATGGCTTTCGGCGCCCCGTCCTATGCCACGGCTACGGACGTATCCTCGTCGACGGGCGTCGTTGCGACAACCACCGCCAATTAAATGAAGAACAACAAACAAAAGAATCAGCAGGTGTCATTGGGATTGGAGGCAATGCCCGACATACTGCCCAAGGATCAGAACTATTGGAGGCAGATATTGGATACCGGCCGGGCGATAAGCGAGCTGCACGATTTTTATTTCATGGAACCTTCCCTGCTTGAGAGATACGAGGTTTTCGAGAACGCGCTCGGCAGCGACAAACAGGTTTTGAGTGATAAAATCTTTGACCTGAAGGTCGGACGAAATAAAGCCGCTCTCCGTTTCAGTTTCCGCGAATCGGTTTTGAGGAATTTCATAGATCATAAACTCGCTTATTTCGCTTATCCGCTCAAGATCTTCCACTTCGGGCCGGTCATGAGAGACGTGAAGGCCGATGAGTATTTTTTCAAGGAGTTCCATCAGCTCGGTTTCCAAGTGGTCGGAGACGCCGACCCGATCTATGACGGTGAGATCATCATAGCTCTCTATGACTTCTTCAAGAGTTTAAAGCTCAACAAGATAACGCTCAAGATAAGCAGTTCCGGCTGCCATTCCTGCCGGGCCTCCTTCAAGCAAAAGTTCCATAACTACTACCGGACGAAGATCAAGGACGTCTGCAAGGATTGCGCCAAAAACTTCGAGATAAATCCGTTCCTGCTTGCATCCTGTAATAAGGAAGAGTGCCGGGCGATAAGGGAAGACGCGCCGATAATGCTCGACTATCTGTGCCAAAGCTGCAACAACCACCTTAAGTCGGTGCTTGAGCTGGTCGAGGACAACGGTCTGTCCTACGAACCGGACACTCATCTCGTCACGACCAACGATCTCAATAACCGGACGGCATTCGAGTTCTGGGTGCCGGAGATGCCGTATCCGCTGGCTTTCGGATCGCGTTACGATTACGTTTCGGAAGCGATCTTTAAAAGACAGATCCCGGCCGTCGGCGGAAGTCTCGGTTTGGAGAGAACCATAGAAGCCATGAAGAGACAGAATGTCGAACCGCGTTTCAAGGCCAAGCCGAAGGTGTTTTTCCTTGTGATAGGCGATCAGGCCAAAAAAGGCGCGCTGAAACTTATGAACAAATTGAGGCTCTCCGGCGTGGCCGTCGTGGAGATGGTCGGCAAAAAGACCTTGAAGGCCCAGGTGAAGACCGCCGAAAAGATGGGCATCAAGCTGGCGCTTCTTCTGGGACAAAAGGAGGTTTTTGATGGTACCATAATCTTGAGGGATATGACGTCCGGAATCCAAGAGACCATACTGGTGGATAAATTGGTCGAGGAGGTCAAAAAGAGGTTGAACAACGACTAATCACGCGACGAAAAAAAATGGATTGTCTATTTTGCAAAATAATAAAACGCGAGATCCCGGCCGCCGTGGTCTACGAAAACGAATCGGTCCTGGGCATCTTGGATGTGAATCCGCGCGCGCCTGGCCATACGATGATCTTGCCCAAAGTCCACGCCGAGAATATGCTTGACCTGCCGAACGGAGTCATCTTGCCCGTCTTCTCGGCCGTCAAGGAAATGACGGAGATATTAAGGAAAGCGTTCTCGCCCGATGGCTTTACCATAGGCATAAATCACGGCCGGGTATCGGGGCAATCGATCGACCACCTGCACGTACACATAATACCCCGCTGGTTCACGGACGGCGGCGGTTCCGTCCACAGCGTGGTCATGAATCCCCCCCGAGAATCATTGGACGAGATCAAAGCCAGGATCTTGGCGGTGAAATAAATGGTCGTAAAAAAATCAAATCAATAACGTAACATGATGGATGTTAAAAAAAGAAAAAACGAGAGCGTGGGCAGTTTCCTGTACCGCTTCAATAAGAGGGTCCAGCAAAGCGGTATCCTGAAGGAGGTGAAGAAAAGGAGGTTCACCAGCCGCCCACGGAACAGAATAAAAAGAAGAGCCTCCGCCATCTATAAGATGGAAAGAGCCAAGGAGGTGAAGAAGATGAGGAAACTCGGCTACAAATAGTCAGTAAACATTCTCCAAAAAATGAGCTTAAAAGATAAGATCGAAGGTGATTTAAAGGAAGCCTTGAAGTCCAAGGACGAATTCAAGGTCGGTGCGCTCCGTTTCATACTTTCGAGCGTCCAAATGAAAGAGATAGACAAGAGAGGGCGGGGAGGGGATGAAAAATTGAGCGATGAAGAGCTGATGGAAGTTCTTCAGAAAGAAGCCAAGAAAAGGAAAGAATCGTTCGAAATATACGAAAAAAGCGGCCGAAACGACCTGGCCGTCAAGGAAAAATGTGAGCTCGACATAATCAAGGGCTATTTGCCGCCTTTGATGTCGGACGAGGACGTCGAGAAGGTGATTGAGGGCGTGATCGCCGAGATGAAGCCGTCCGGCCCGAAAGATTTCGGCCGGGTGATGGGTGAGGTCATGAAAAGAACTAAAGGTTCCGCCGACGCTTCGACGGTTTCCCGGATGGTCAAGGATAAGATCCCGCAATGAACACGGCCAAGAATTCGGTTTTCGTTTATCCCTCGGAAAGGAAGTTTGCCAAATTCGAAAGGGCTTTGAGAAAGACGGCCCTTCTTTCTTTTGACGACTTGAGGAAAAAAGGCTTGGCGATCGAGGTCTTCCTTTTGTCGAACGACGAAATGAGATCGCTGAACCGGCGGTACAGGAAAAAGGACAAGGCAACCAACATCTTGAGTTTTGAGGTCTCGAAGCCCGTGCCCCGGCCGGACCTCGGCGATTTCAAATTCATCGGGGAAATATTTTTGGCGCCGGATTTCATAGGGGAGAAAAAAGAGGAAATCGGTTTCCTCACCGTCCACGGCCTCCTGCACCTTTTGGGATATACACATTCGGGCGAAAAAGATGCTATAATGATGAATAAATTAGAGCATAAAATCTGGAATAAAATATGCCAAAAATCTTAACCAGCCTCGATTTAGGTTCTTCTCAGTTCAAGGGCATAATCGCGGAAGAAAAGCGCGATGGCCTGTTCTCGGTGATCTCAGCCTTCAAGAAGCCTTCATCCGGTTTCAGGAAAGGAGTCATGGTTGACTTCGAGGAAGCGGCTGATTCGTTGGGCGAACTTTTAAACGACATACAAAAAATCTCTAAGAAGGCCACGCAGAACGTTTTCGTAAACGTCCAAAGCGAGCACATCAAATCACACCCCTCAAGAGGGGCCGTCGCCATTTCTAGCGTCTCGAGGGAAATAAAAAACGATGACGTCGAGAAGGTAAATCAGCTCTCGTTGGCGTTCAAAGCCAGTCCGAACTCTTTTGTTCTGCATAACATAACGAAGGAGTACGTCGTCGATGAGATAGGTGATATTTTGGATCCGGTCGGCATGCCCGGCAACAGACTGGAGGTGGAAACCCTGATCATCGAAGGCGTCTCTTCACAAATAAACCCGCTCGTCAAACTTTTTGACAGCGTCGGCGCTTCAATCGGCGGATTGGTTTTCAGCCCGCTAGCGTCCTCGGAAGCGGTAATTTCCAAAAAACAGAAGAACTTGGGGGTCATGATGATAGATTTCGGTTTCGGCACTACGAACATCGCCGTTTTCGAGGAGGGGAAAATACTCCACGCGAAAACGATACCCATAGGTTCCTCGTACATCACGAATGACATCGCTATAGGACTGAAGATCTCGGTCGATCTGGCCGAGAAGCTCAAGCTGAGCTACAGCTCGGCCACCGCTTCCGGCGTCGGTCGCCGCGACGTCATAAAACTTTCCGACATAGACGGCAAAAGCGGAGGCGAAATATCCAGAAAATTCCTTTCCGAGATCATCGAGGTTAGAGTTGCGGAAATCCTTGATTTAATAAATAATGAGGTCAAAGCAATAGGACGAAGCGTTCAGTTGCCCGGAGGGATAGTGGCGACCGGCGGCGGAGTAAAGCTTTATAAAATGGACGACATTTTGAAAAATGAGCTGAAACTGCCGACCCAGGTCGGATTTCCCAATTTGAGCCGTTTTGAGATACTGAATCCGGCCCACAAGGAGATGATGGATGATCCGGAG
>CAYQPG010000022.1:0-7779 GCA_964419525.1 uncultured Candidatus Saccharibacteria bacterium
TCTAACGGTTAGGACGGCGCCCTTTCACGGCGTAAATCCGGGTTCGATTCCCGGTGAGGCTACAGGATGAAATTTTCAATTTCAAATTTTTAATGATTGAAGAAAAAGAAATAACTTGGGAAGCGCCAGAGTTCGACTACGTCGAGAAAGACCTTAAGTGGTATGTGATCTTCGGGGCCATCTTTTTTGTAATAGCGCTTTTTGGTTGGTTGGAGAATAATTTTTTATTCATCGTTTTCATTATATTAAGCGGAATACTGGTCACATTCCTCAGTAGTCGCAAACCGGAGAACATCAGGTTCAAACTGGAAGAGGACGGCTTTAAAATAGGCAGCTCGAACTCCTATAAATACTCCGACGTGACCGCCTTTGCCGTCGTTGAAAGGGAAAATAAGACGAACCTGCTGGTTTTCAGGAGGAAAACAGTCGTTAATCCCTACTTAAAACTGCCGCTCGTGAAAAATATGACTGCCGAAGTGAAGGATTTTTTGGGATCGAAATTGAAGGAAGGCGAATACGAAGAAACTTTAGTGGACACCTTGATAGATTGGATAGGTTTGTGAGATATTGGACGTAAGGCAAGGTATGTCCCTATAGGCCCTGCCCCGTATGAAGCTTTGCTTTCATACGTGGTCAACGAACCCCGCACTTGATTATCGTCATTTGTGAATATAATCTGACAGTAAGCCCTTGTCGTCCAACGGATAGGACGCGAGATTGCGGATCTCGAAATAGAGGTTCGATTCCCCTCGAGGGCACACAATCATTAAGTGCGGGGCATGGGTCGTACAGGTTTGCGGAACCTGGGATCGAGGTTCGATTCCTCGTAGGGACACCAGCAAGAAAGTAGAAGATGAAAAAAGCATTAATTTATCTATTAGGAATGATAGTTTTGCTTCTTGCCTTAGTCTTTTTTTTGGCGTATATTTTAACAAGCCGTTCCGAAAATAGCGCGGTAGTGCAATATCATTTCGTCGGTCCGACCGGGGAACCGTTTGCCAAGGGACCGACAAGCTCTCCGCCGGGAAGATAACGAGTCTCGATAAAATGCTTTGATAGCAGCATCCCGCGATATATAACCACGGGATTTCTTCGTTTAAAGTTTTAAACCATCGAAATTATATGGTATAATGCAGTTACGTAGGTTTATGAAAGCGAATATAAGGCAGGAAGCCATTCGATTAAGAAAAATGAATATGAGTTACAGTTCCCTATCGAAGAAATTGGGGGTTTCGAAGGGCACCTTATCTTTGTGGTTTAAGGACGATTATCAATCCTCTTTGATAAAAGAAAAACTGACCAGCGAGAGTCTGTCCAGAAACAGGGAAAATTTGAAAAGAATGAATGGTATAAGAAAAGCACATTTGGAGAAGTTATATAAAAATGCAGAGAACGAAGCATTAAAAGAATTTTCAGCGTTCAAAAACGATCCACTGTTCATTGCGGGCTTATCTCTTTACTGGGGAGAGGGGGATAAGGTTTTTGAAAATGGTCAGGTAAGAATAAGTAATATAGATTGGAAATTACTAGACGCGTTCAGGTTATTTCTGGAAAAGATTTGCGATGTTCCAGAGAATAAAATACACGGACATATACTTTTGTATCCCGATTTGAATCCGGTTCGATGTTTGAATTTTTGGAGCAGCCATGTTAATCTACCAAAGCAGAACTTCTTCAAATCGGTTGTTATTAAAGGAAGAACTGGAAGTGGAAGATCTACGGCTTATGGTATCGGAATAGTTCAAGTCTGCAATAAAGTCTTAAAAAAGAAGATTTTAAAATGGGTTGAGTTAGTTTCTGATTTTTTGCGGGATTAGTATAGTGGCAGTACATGACATTGCCAATGTCAAGGCACCGGTTCGATCCCGATATCCCGCACACTATTCATGGAAGATGCCATTCGTCTCATCATAATCGTTCTCTTCATCGGCCTCGTCGTCGTGTCGATAGTTTTTTTCGGCGTTTTCTTCATGGCGCCGCTCGGCAAACTTAGCGGCGTCCTAGGAAAGAAATCGACCACTACCGAAGTGGTCAGCCTCCCTCCCTTGAACCAAGGAGCGGCCAGCAATACTATCCCTGCCGAGACCGTGAACCCTCCGGCAAATACATCCGGTAGCATTCCGCCGCCGAACCCGGTTTCCACGGGGACCATGATGGAAAACGCGCCGACCAGTCAATCGTCTGAACCGACACTTCAAGCGTCGGATTTCAAGTTCATAAACCAAACGAGCCAGATACCGGAGAGCGACATACCGGCCGGCGCCACGAAGCTCACGGTTACGGCGAGCGGTTTCTCTCCCACGACCATAACCGCCCAAGCCGGCAGCGTTATCACGCTAGCTGTCATTTCCGGCGACAACGAGACGCATGTTTTTAAATTCGACAACCAAGCGCTTTCTTCGATAAGCATCGGCGTCGGCCCTTACGGGATCAGGGTCCTTACTTTCGTCATTAATAAGACCGGCATATACGGATTTCACGACGATGTCCCCGGGCGCGCCCAAGCCGGCGTCGTCGGCAGGCTCGTCATTAACTAGCGTGGCAGTGAGTTCTTATGCCTTCAATTTGAAAAACCTGTGCTTGCCGATTTTAATCGTCTCGTTGCCTTTAAGATTCAATCTCTCTTGAGGATCCTTTTTCGTTACCTCGTCTATTTTGACGGCTCCCTGGTCTATCAATCTTCTGGCCTCGCTTTTGCTTTCCACCCCGCTTTCAACGACGAGATCCATCAAAGTCGGATTCTTCGTTTTGACCTTCAAGACCGGCGCGTTTTCCGGCGTTTCTCTTTTTGAAAATATTTTTATCCATTCTTCTCTCGCCGCTTTGCCGGCTTTCTCTCCGTGGTACATGGAAACCAGAGTCTCGCCGAGGATAATCTTTGATTCATACGGGTCTTTCTTGGGCGGTTCAGTCTCCGTCAAATGTATGAAATACTTATCCACGAGGGCGTCTGGTATTGACATCACCTTGCCGAACATATCACTCGGCGGTTCGTTAATTCCTATATAATTTCCGAAACTCTTGCTCATCTTCCTTACGCCATCGGTTCCTTCGATCAATGGCACGGTCACGATGTCTTGTTCCGGCATATTAAAATATCTTTGGATGCGCCGTCCCATCAAGAGGTTCAATTTTTGATCGTAGCCGCCGAGTTCAACGTCGGCTTTGACCATGACGGAATCGTAGCCTTGGAGAATGGCGTAAAGCGATTCAAGGACGGTGACGTCGCTTCCCGAGTCCAGCCTTTTCTGGAAATCTTCACGCTTCATTATTTGACTGATGCTTACGGCCTTGGTGACTGCCAAGAAATCCTTCAGTCCTTTATTGTGCCACTCGCTGTTGTATCTTACTTCCGATTTCTTCACGTCTATGACCTTACCGGCCTGTTCCAGGTAATGTTTCAGGTTGCTTTTAACCTCCTTCTCGGTCAAGGGTTTCCTTTCGTCCGATCGTCCGGAAGGATCTCCTATCTGGGCCGTGAAGTCACCGATTATTATGACCGCTCGGTGCCCTAATTCCTGAAACTCTCTGAGTTTTAAAAGCGGAACGGTGTGCCCGAGATGTATATCCGGTTTAGTCGGGTCTATCCCGAATTTAATCCTGAGTTTTTTGCCGGACTTGAGTCTCTTCGTCAGATTTTCCTTGTCTATCACTTCCTCGATTCCGCGGGTCAGGATCCTGTCTATGAGTTGGTCCTTACTTTCCTTCATAATTCAGATTTTAACATAAAAACATAAAGGCTGGCATCTTTCGATGACAGCCCTTTGGTTTGTAGATAAAACAGTTCGTCATTTCGTCATTTGATCATCGCCCGAAGGACCTTTTCGTAGAGTCCTTCAACGATCCTCATTTGCCGTTTGCCGATTCTGGCGTAGTTGTCGAGCCCCGCCGCGGCGTTGACTTCGAGTATCACGTAAGAGCGGGGAGTCGTTTCAAGGGTTCCTTGGACCATGACATCCAACCCGCAGTATCGGAGGTTCATGTCCCGCGCTATTTTGGCCGCGAGTTTCTTCCAGTCAGGATGTATTTTGGGCGTCACGTCCACTGCGCCGCCGCCGGTCGAAAGATTGGCGTTCGGGAGAAGTTCGATTTTCCTCCCTTTTCCGAGGATCGATCTCATCGAAAGCCCCATCCGCTTCAGAGTGCCCTTGATGCGCGGATCGTCCATTTTGAGGACCGTATCGCGCTCCAGTTTCACGAACTCCTTCTGCTTGTTTGCGAGAAGCTGCTTCACTGAAGAGCGACCGTTGCCCACGACCGCGAGAGGCAACCTTTGATAAGCCGAAATAACTTCGCCGTCCAATATGACTATGCGGTAATCATTCCCCGTCGCGACGCGCTGGACCAAAAAGACGTTCTCGTTCTTTTGAAAAACGTTCACGGCCTGGAGAAGTTCTCTCTTGTTCCAAACCTTGGCGACGCCGCTTCCCTGGCTTTTGCTGTTCGGTTTCACGATGACCGGAAATCCGAGCCGCTTGGCGTAGTGGTAAGCCGCTTCGGGGTTGCGCTTGCTGCCTATGATCCTGCACCACCTCTGGGTGAAAAATTCCTGGCCTTCCGGCACGGGGTACCCCATGAGCCGCATGAAGTAGCAAGCGTAGGCCTTGTCCCTCGCAATCTCCGACGACCCCAGGGTATTGATATCGAAGTTGGTGTTCCGGAGGTATCTCTTCTCGCCGCGGGGGGTCGTGATCTGAGCGACATACCCGTACTTGGGTTCAACGTTCACCTCGACGCCGAGCCTTTTCGCCACTTTTTCTATGATCGGCGTGACGAACGCCTTTTTCATTTTTTTCATCTCAGTTCTCCTTTTTGTGGTCTGCTTTTAAAATTATCCAAGATTTTCAAGCTTTTGTCAATGTCTATACAAAGGCTTATATAGGTCTTCTTCCGGTCTTATTGACAATAGCTTGTGATCGTACGTTCGATTGTTGAACTTCAATTTAATTCCTTTTATCAAGGCCAACGGTTTTCTCTCGTCGCCTTCGCCCATCGTGAGGACGGCGGATGAGGCGAGAGCGTCGGCTATGTTGGCTCTCGTCATCTTGAACTTCCGGCCGAAAATGTCCTTGCGTCCCACGTAACTCTCGAGACCCTCGAATCCGGCCCAGGCTAGCGCCACGCCCAGCGACCCCCGCCGCAAGGGGATATTTCTGGTGTCGGTCAAAATGACGCCGCATCTTTGGACGTTGAATTCATCCTTCAGGCCTTTCAGTATCCCGCGCGCGACGCGTTTGGGATCTCTTGGCAGAAGTATCACTTTTCCGGAGGCGTTGGATTCGTCGACGCCGGCATTGGCGCACCACTCGCCGTTCTTGAGCGTCAAATAGCACCACTCTCCTTTTATCGTCTTGGAGCTCTCTCTTTTTATGGCTTTCTCTTTATTCTTCAGAGACACGGTTCTGCCTTGCGACAAAGCCGCTATCTTCGACGTGACGACCAGAACGTCGCCGTCTTCCAGGTTCGGAACGTTCTTCAAAATGAAAGGCAGGAGCTTTTCCTTTTCCTTGAACACGCCGGTCTTGATCGCTTCTACGGTCATCCATTCATTATATCAGTGAAACAAAAAGCCGATTCAAGAAGAACCGGCTTTTACAATATTTGGCGCGATCAGCCACCTTACGTCGTCTGACGTTTCTACGCAGTGCGCCGTGGACGCCTCGAGCGTTACGAGGTCGCTGCCCTTCGGGATTACGCGTCCAGCCCCGCGCGACTCGCCCGTCGTTAGGAATTCATCCATGGTGCTTTCAAGAACGCCCTTTTGCTTCGCGGAGGCGTGGATCACGCTTCCGCGTCCGGTCGCGATCCCCACGTGTCCGATCTTCATGAACGGGTTCTGGTTGTAGTAGTTGCCGTTTCCAGACGTGAATACCAGGTCTCCAGGAGATAGTTCGTCCATGGAGATCTCTTCGGCGGCTTCTTTCTGCTGAACGGCCCGGCGCGGCAGCCAAATGCCCAGCTTGCCGTAGCACCACTTGACGAAACTCGAACAGTCTAACGTTCCCGGTGCTTCCGACATTTCGGCCCCGACCTTGTAAGAAGATATGCCGATGCGGCTCGAAGCGACGTCCAGAACGTTCAAATGCAATATTTTGAACTTCAATCGCTTGAGAATCGGAAGAGCTTCCTCTTTGGTCATGAATTCGGCGAAATCGTTGAAGTCGACAGCGCATTTTCTGCCGACCGCTCTGTAATCTTTCATTTCATCACTCCTTTTAAATTTCTAATCAGGTATTTTAACACAAAAACCGCCTTTCGGCGGTTTCATCTATTTTCTGCATTCCATACTCTAACCTCTTATGCCCTCTTTCTATTTTTTCGTCCTGATTATTTCATCTATTAATCCGTATTCCTTGGCTTCCTGGGGGGTAAGGTAGAAATCCCGGTCCGTGTCCTTTTCTATCTTGTCCATTTTCTGGCCGGTATGCTTGGAGAGCACCTGATTTATTTTTTCCCTTATTTTAATGATGTGCTTGGCTGTTATTTCTATCTCTATGGCCTGGCCTTCCGCGCCGCCCATGACCTGGTGAAGAAGAATGTCCGAATTGGGGAGGGCGAATCTTTTGCCTTTTTGACCGGCGCCCAAAAGCACGGCGCCCATGGAAGCCGCCATGCCGACGCAGATCGTCGCGACCGGAGCTTTGACATACTGCATCGTGTCGTAAATCGCGAGTCCAGCCGTGACCGAACCGCCCGGCGTGTTCAAATACAATTTGATGTCTTTCTTTTGGTCCTCGTGATCCAAGAAGAGGAGCTGGGCGATGACGCTGTTCGCGACGTCATCCGTGACCGGTCCGCCGAGGAAAATTATCCTCTCTATCAAGAGGCGGGAATAAATGTCGTAGGCTCTTTCGCCGTACGAAGATTTTTCGATGACGGTTGGTATTAAGTTCATACTGATTATTTTAATTCCGGCGGGAAAAAATGCAAGAGAAAACGGCGCGAGAGCGCCGTTTCATCGTCGATTGCGGAGCGTCAGTAGTTTATGAGATCAACCTCAGTCGCGCTGAAGTTTTGGGCGTTCAGGATATTGCTGCCGCTTTTGGCTGTCACGATGTCCCCGGCGCGAAGATCGTTCAGGGAGAAGGTCGAGGTCGTGGGCTCGCCGTTGCTTTTCAGTTGGCCGTAGTTCATGTATACCAATTTGGTCGAAGGGCTTACGCTGACCGTTCTCGTTTGAACCGCGACCGGAGAGCCGTCCACGTGCGGAAGATAATCATTGGGATCTTTCACTTCCATGGTTATCGTCGCGCCGTAAACGCTCTTCACCGTGCCGGTCAAACTCGAAAGCGAACTTGGCGGAGGCGGGAAGGCGGCATTAAGGATCGGCAGGTATTTTTGCTTTACCGCCTGCGCGCCGCTCACTTGTCCGTTTTGGTTCCCGATTATGAAACCAATCGCCCCGGCTACCGCAATGATGACGACGACGAGGAGGATGATGATGAACCAAAGTGATTTCTTCTTCTCCATATACGTACATTATAACATATTGGTGTTTGTCTTTGGTTTAAAAATGTCAATTTGCTATAATTAGGACAAAGAGAAAAGGAAAATGACTGGACACTCGAAAATTTTTTCTTACTTGGTGGTGGCTTTCATAGCGGTCGCGGTTTTCGGCGCGGTCCAGTTCGTGAAAGCTTTCGAACAGCCGACCTATTTGCCGCCCGCGACGGCGATGCCCCTCGTATCGCCCATAGACCAGGGTGATACCGGCCAATGGAAACTCGGCAATCTGGGAATCGGCGATCCTTCCGCCGGATTGGAGTTCTTCTCGTCGCC
>CAYQPG010000023.1:0-7293 GCA_964419525.1 uncultured Candidatus Saccharibacteria bacterium
AATCAATCCATCTTAAGTTCCACGTCCACTCCGGAAGGAAGATTGAGATCGGTCAATGATTCTATTATCTTCTGTTCCGGATTCAGGATATCGAGGAGCCTTTTGTGTATCCGGAGTTCGAATTGCTCCCTGGATTTTTTGTGGACGAAAGTGGACCTGTTGACCGTGTATTTTTTGAATTCGGTCGGAAGAGGTATAGGACCCCTTATATCGCCACCTTGTCTTCTGATGGTCTCGATTATTTGGCGCACCGAGTTGTCGATAAGCTTAGAGTCGTAAGCTTTTATCTTTATCCTCAGTCTGCCTTTTTGAGTTTCTGAATCTTTTTTGGGCATGCAGGTGAATATGCGAATTTAAACAGCTTATTTGATGATCTTGGTAACCACTCCGGCGCCAACCGTTTTGCCGCCTTCCCTTATGGCAAACCTCTGCTTCTCTTCGAGAGCCACGGGAGCTATGAGCTTGATGGTGATGTTGACGGTATCGCCCGGCATGACCATTTCCGTGCCTTCAGGCAACGTAACCTCTCCGGTAACGTCGGTGGTCCTGATGTAGAATTGGGGTTTGTATCCCTTGAAGAAAGGAGTGTGTCTTCCGCCTTCCTCCTTTGAGAGGACGTAAACCTCGGCGGTAAATTCCGTGTGCGGAGTTACGCTGCCCGGTTTGGCTATTACCTGACCTCTTTCAACGTCTTCTTTTTTAAGACCTCGAAGCAATATTCCGACGTTGTCTCCGGCCTGACCTTCGTCGAGAGTTTTCTGGAACATTTCTATTCCGGTCACGACGGTCTTTTGAGTGGGCTTGATGCCTATAATCTCGACTTCCTCGTTGACTTTGACGATTCCTCTTTCCACTCTTCCGGTCACGACGGTGCCGCGTCCTTCGATGGAGAAGATGTCCTCTATCGGCATAAGGAACGGCTTATCGGTCGCGCGGACGGGATCGGGAATGTATTCGTCCAAAGCTTTGACCAGATCCAGTATCGGTTTGGCAGCCTCTTCGTCGGCTGATTTGGATTCCAGGGCTTTCAAAGCCGAGCCGCGGATCACCGGTGTCGCGTCTCCGTCGAAGTGATACTTCTTCAAGAGTTCGCGGACTTCCGATTCAACTAGATCAATGAGTTCCGGATCGTCAACCATGTCGACTTTATTTAAGAAGACGATGATTTTTGGAACGCCGACTTGGTACGCGAGCAAGATGTGCTCCCGCGTCTGCGGCATCGGTCCGTCCGCTGCCGAAACGACGAGTATCGCGCCGTCCATTTGCGCCGCGCCGGTTATCATGTTCTTTATGTAGTCGGCGTGTCCGGGCGCATCGATGTGAGCATAGTGACGTTTCTCCGATTCATATTCGGAGTGGTGCAGGGCTATCGTGATGCCACGGGCCTTTTCTTCCGGAGCGTTATCTATCTGATCGACTTTCTCCTCTTTCTTCGCCAAACCTTTCATGTGAAGAACGTGGGTGATGGCCGCGGTAAGAGTGGTCTTCCCGTGGTCAACGTGACCGATTGTTCCAACATTTACGTGCGGTTTGGTCCTTACGTATTTTTCTTTTTCTGCCATTGTTTTTTATTTTTTTTATTTCGACCTAAAACTTTTTATATTTATATTGTAGAACAATATTCGCCAATTTATCAAGTTTTGTCAATCCGTTATTGTTTTTTCTTGCCTTCTATTATGTTTTGAGCCACGCTTTGCGGCACCTCTTCGTAATGTGAGAATTCCATGTTGAAGGAACCTCTGCCCTGCGTCATGGATCGGAGCGATGTCGAATAACCGAACATCTCGGCCAAAGGAACGTTGGCGTCTATGACGCGGACGTTACCGCGTTCCCCCATGGACTTTATTTTGCCTCTCTTGGAACTCAGATCGCCGGTCACGTCGCCCAGGAAATCGGGCGGAACTATGACCTGCACGTTCATCACCGGTTCCAAAAGAACGAGTTTCGCTTTTTGACAGGCCTCCTGAAGGGCCATCGAGCCCGCGATCTTGAAGGCAAATTCCGAAGAGTCGACTTCATGGTACGATCCGTCGAAGAGCGTTACTTTGAGATCGATCAGCGGATAGCCGGCCAGAATGCCTCTCCCTAAAGCTTCCCGGATGCCTTTTTCTACGGCCGGTATGAACTCCTGAGGTATGACGCCGCCTTTTATGGAATCGACGAATTCGAAACCGGTACCTCTCTCTAACGGCTCAACTTTTATCCAAACGTGTCCGTATTGGCCTCGGCCGCCCGACTGCCTGATGTACTTGCCTTCGGCTTCCGCGTTTCCCTTGATGGTCTCTTTGTAAGCAACCTGCGGACGTCCTACTCCGGCCTCGACGCCGAATTCCCTTTTCATCCTGTCGACGATTATCTCAAGGTGAAGTTCTCCCATTCCGGCAATTATCGTTTCACCGGTTTCTTCGTCGCCGGAGACCCTGAAGGTCGGATCTTCTTCGGAAAGACGATGCAAAGCGATACCCATCTTCTCTTGGTCGGCTTTGGTTTTCGGTTCTATGCGCACTGAGATGACCGGTTCGGGGAAAATTATCTTTTCAAGCACTATCGGATGGTCGGGATCGGTTAAACTGTCGCCGGTCGTCGTATTCTTAAGTCCCACTATGGCTCCCAAGTCTCCGGCATAAAGTTCGTCCACTTCTTCCCTGTGGTTAGCATGCATTCGGACCATCCGGCCGATCCTTTCCTGGGAATTCTTGGTCGAATTCAATATATAACTGCCTTTCTTTATCGTCCCGGAATACACCCTGAAATAGGTCAGCGATCCGACGAACGGATCGGCGGCTATTTTGAAAGCCAAGCCGGCGAGAGGCTCATTGTCATCGGGATGTCTTTCTTCTTCGACTCCACTATCGGGATTTATGCCTTTAATCGGCGGCATGTCCATCGGAGAAGGAAGATAATCGACGACGGCGTCCAAAACGAGCTGCACGCCTTTGTTCTGCAACGCCGAACCACAGAAAACCGGCACTAACCTGTTGGCTATGGTCTCGCTCCTTAAAACTTTTTTAAGCGATTCGATGCTCGGCTCTTTGCCTTCCAGGTATTCGGCCATCAGAGTGTCGTCCCTTTCCACTATTTTTTCGATAAGTTCGTGCCTTTTTTTCTTGGCTTCCTCGAGCATGTTTTCGGTGATGTCTCCCTCGACTATTTTCTCGCCATGTTCTCCTTCGAACCTGACGGCTTTCATTATCAAAAGATCCACGACGCCCTCGAAGGCCGACTCGGATCCGATCGGTATTTGTACAGCCACGGCGTTGGGGGTCAATCGTTCCAGTATGGAATTGAAACTGAAATCGAAACTGGCTCCCATGCGATCCAGTTTATTGATAAAGCAGATCCTCGGTACGTGATATTCGTCGGCATAATGCCAGTTGGTCTCCGACTGAGGCTCAACGCCGGCTACGCCGTCGAAGACTACGACCGCCCCGTCCAAAACTCTGAGCGATCTTTTAACCTCGACCGTGAAGTCGATGTGTCCGGGAGTATCGATGAGATTAATCCTGTGTTCGTGCGATTTATCGCCTTTGGCGTAAGTTGGGATCCAGAAACAAGTGGTAGCGGCTGAGGTTATGGTGATTCCCCGTTCACGCTCTTGCTCCATCCAGTCCATGACGGTGTCGCCCTCGTGGACCTCGCCAATCTTATGGGAAACGCCGGTATAGAAAAGGACGCGCTCGGACGTCGTCGTTTTTCCGGCATCAATGTGGGCGATGATTCCGATGTCTCTTACTTTTTCTAAAGGATATTGCCTTGGCATGATTTATAAAAACTAAAATACATTGATGCGGGAAAGGGGTCGGGAAAACGGGAGTTTTCCCGTGGTGGAAGTACTGAAACCGCAAGGTGTCAGGGAGCGAAGCGACGCATCACTATGGGCAATAATGCCTATATCCCTCACTTTTTCCAATGGGTATTGTCGCGGCATATATTTTAACCCCTCAAGTAACTGGCAAACGCGCGGTTCGCCTCAGCCATTCGGTGAGTGTCTTGTTTCTTCTTAATGGCCGCTCCCTCGTTTTTGGCGGCGGCTATTATCTCTTCAGCTAATTTATGAGCCATCGGCTTCCCTTTCTTCTTTCTGGCCGCTTCTATTATCCAATGAGTGGCCAAGAAGAACTTTCTTTCGCTCCTGACCTCTCTCGGAATCTGATAGTTGGCCCCTCCGATCCTTTTCGAGGTAACCTCCAAAAGCGGTGTGGTATTCTCGAGCGCTTTTTCAAAAACCTTGATACCCTCTTCTTTCGTATCTTTTTCCACTTGCTTCAGAGCGTTATAGAATATCTTTTCGGCGGCGATCTTTTTGCCGTCCATCATTAAATAATTTATGAATCGCCCGACGTCTATCCTGTCGTAGACGCCGTCGGCTTGATGTTCGTTCTTTTTAAAACTTTTCCTTCTCATGTTTGATTATTTCTTGGGGCGTTTGGCGCCGTATTTCGAGCGCTGCTGCCTTCTGGCCTCGACTCCCTGCGTATCAAGCATGCCGCGGACGATGTGATATCTGACACCCGGCAAATCCTTGACTCTGCCGCCTCTTATTATCACGACGGAGTGCTCCTGAAGGTTATGGCCCTCGCCCGGTATATAAGCCGTGACCTCCATGCCGTTAGTAAGCCTTACCCTCGCCACCTTTCTCAAGGCCGAGTTTGGTTTCTTCGGAGTGGTCGTGAAAACCTTGAGACAGACTCCTCTTTTGAACGGCGAAGATGAGTTGACCGGCCTGTTCTTCTGATAATTGAAGTAAAACTCCATGGCCGGAGTTTTCGATTTCTTCTTGGCCGTCGTTCTACCTTTTTTTATCAATTGGTTTACTGTTGGCATTTGATCGCTATGGGTTTACGAGTACTTATATTAGTGGCAGGCGCTTAAATTGTCAACACGCGACTAGGCAAAGCCATCATCATTCTGTTTCAGAACACACTGTCGCATTCCCCGGCGAGGAACGTGTGTTCGCTCTCGGTTTCGCTCGAAAGGAAGAACGGCAATGTCCATGCGGCAGCTCTCGGAACCGCAATCAGCTTGGTATTTACGGAGTAAAATGATTGCGGCGAGAGCGCAGGGCGGCTCCGTTCGCCGGAAACGGAGAACGCCCGGTGCCGGCAGGATGTTGCCGTTCTTCCTTACACCCCGCCCGCTCAACCTGCGAGACAGTAATAATGACGGCGCAGTTTGTAGTTAATAGAGAGAAACGCCTGTGAATATCCTGAAAAGGAAAGAAATGACGGGACTTATGATCGTTATGCCGAAGAATATGAATCCGATGAGGATGAACCATCCATAAGGATTATTCTCGGCCAGGAATTTTTTGATCTTCCAGGCGCTGTCCGGGAGGATCGCTGTCGCGACCTTGGCTCCATCCAAAGGCGGTATGGGCACCAGGTTGAAAACGCCCAAAATTATGTTTATTAGCACGATAATGCTAAAAAGATCGCTTAAATTATAAAGGACGCCTCCGGCGGAAACGCTCAGTCTGAACAAAATGCCAAAAATTAAAGCCAAGATCAGATTACTGAGCGGTCCGGCCAAAGCTATCTCGGCCGCCCCTTTTTCCGGATCCTTAAGGTTGTAAGGATTGTAAGGCACGGGCTTCGCCCATCCGAATATTATGCCTCCGGGTATCAAAGAAAGCAGTATGGGGAGTATCACCGATCCGAAGGGATCGATGTGTTTCAACGGATTCAGCGTTAACCTTCCCGAGAGCCGGGCGGTTGGATCGCCGAGTTTGTCGGCGACGAAACCGTGAGACACCTCATGTATGACGGCTGAGAATATTAAAACTATCACACCGAAGATTGCGAGTGCCATATCGATTAATATAGCACGAACTTCATTTTCAATGAATCTGTTATAATGTACCTATGAACAGATACATAAGGAATATTTATTTTTTATTCACGGTATTGGTCATAATAGTTTTGGCCGGTTTTTACGTGCTGTTTCAAAAAATAAACGGTTTGAGCGGCAACTACGGTCAAGATCAGTCGTCGGTCTCGGTACAACAAATCGCGACATCATCGGGAACGCAATCTCAATCAACCAGCACGCCCGGACTTTCGACGACAACCGCGACGACTTCCCCGGAGACCGGCTCCGCCGGATCACCCGTTTCCATAGACTCGAGCATCCTGTTCAACGCCACTTCCAGTTCCAGCCTGCAACCCCAGGCCAATCTGACGATACTCGTGAGTAAGGTTTCCGAGAGCCCGGACGGCAACGTAGCGGTCACCGTCAAGGTTTTCACCGACTCGGCTTCGAGTTATAGCGCCGTTGACATCGGAAGTCTTGTTCAGATATTCAATCCCAGCGGCCAAAATCAGTCAGCCAATAACATCGTCGGCGCTTTCAAGGCAATGCCGCCGCAAAGCTCGGTGGACGGGGTTTTGAATTTCACCGTAAGTCCCGGCACATCGAGCGTCACGCTTCAAATCGGGCAGAGCGATAACTTAAACTTCTACAAATTCGATTTCACGAGCGGAAGCTATAAGCAAATTACCGTCGGATAAACAGCAACGGAATATCACTCGAGAAACCGTTACGGAGTCCGAACGAGCATGGTTCCGCCGATAAGGCGGAGAGTGAGGACGAGGACGAGCGCAATCCGTCGGCTGGGACGGATTGGCGCGTGTTTTGAGAGCGATACTCCGTTGTTGTTGGTTGCGGGTTTGGGAGAGCGAGCCGGATAATTACCCCGCTCAGGCCGTCTCCGGGGCGACCTACCTGCGCCATGCCTGCGCATGCAGGAGGCAGGCGCCCAAGTCTTAGCCTTCGCAAGGTAATTATCCGGCGAACTCATTTTGTTGACATCCGCGCTTTCTTTAGGTAACATCCAACCATATGCGTCAGTGCTACATCTGCAAAAAATCATACAAGACGAGCAATACACTCGTGATGCTTAGAAGTCACTATAATCCAACCTCTTCTCAAAGGAAAAAGGCCAACCTGAGATCGGTAAAAAACCTGATTCCCGGTAAGCGGGTTCTGGTCTGCATGAAATGCATGCGGACACTGAATAAAAACAAAACGGCGAGTGCGAAACCCGCCGCTTAGATTGCCTATTTTCCCGTGTCATGGCAGAAAGCGTCCAATTCCTCGGATGCTTTTTTTGTCGCTTCTCTTAGATCGTCCGACAGTCTTTTCTTTCTTCGTTTCCTTTTATTGACCGTCTTCGGATCCTTTTCGGGTAAAGGCGGAGAATACGCGTTCGATGTGGATGGCGACAGTCTTCCATTGGGCAATTTTTCCATCTTCCCTCTCCTTTGTTTTATGGAACTTGATACTGAATCTTTTATA
>CAYQPG010000024.1:0-7081 GCA_964419525.1 uncultured Candidatus Saccharibacteria bacterium
ACGTTTCAACCATCAAGTTAAACTGCTTCGGTTCGGTGAGCTCGCCGCCGCAGTCGGGACATTTCTTTCCCTCCACGTGGTCAGCCCGGAACCGGTGATGGCACTTCTTGCATTCGACGAGCGGATCGGAGAACGATGTTAAATGCCCCGAAGCTTCCCATACTTTCGGGTTCATGATGATCGAAGCGTCGAGGCCGACGACATCATTTCGTTCCTGGACCATCGATTTCCAAAATTCGTTCTTGATGTTGCGCTTGAGCTCAACGCCCAAAGGCCCGTAATCCCAGGTGCCGGCGAGGCCTCCGTAGATCTCGGAACCCGGGTACACGAACCCCCGGCGCTTCGCGAGAGAAGTTATTTTTTCCCAGATATCCATCCCGTTAGAAATAGTGCGCATGCGCGGAAGGTGCGCTGCGTCTTTTATTTTTGACCATTCTTCTTGATTGTTTATCGATAATCATTGCCTTGGTTTGCGTACGCGATTTCTAACGGGATCCATTTATCCAATTGTAAATTAAAAATCATGATCCGCCAATAATGCCCACTCGAGAACCCTCTTGGTTTCCCGGATCAAACCGTCTCGGAGTCCGAGCGGGCATGGTTCCGGAGAAACAGGAATCGTTCTCTCGGAACCGGGCGTTCTCCGCTTCCAGCGAGCGGAGCTGCCCTGCGCTCTCGGCGAAAAATCCGCCTCTCTGGCGGAACCGAGCTTTTTCGCCTCCGAGAGCTTCCTCAAAAACGATTCCTGTTTCCCCGGAGAGCGAGGATGAGAGCGAGCGGCCAAACCACGCCGGGGTTTGGCATAGCGTGTTTAAGGAGGGAAACTAAGAGGGTTTATGTCTTTTTTACTGTCCCACGATGCCGCTGCCAGGCGTAACGCTCGGATCGGATGACAAGAGCGTCGTCGCCGGATCGTTGGACGACGTGACCGTCGAACCGGTAAAATCGTCGGTGGCCTGAAAAGTCGTCTGTCCCAAAAGAGGTTCATAAGATCCAACCTCGCTCACATCGGGCGTGGCCTGAACTTGAAATATCCCCTCTATCGGCCCGGTTATGAAACCGCTGTTGGCTTGAATGTCGCCTATATTCCAAACAACGCTGTTGGTCGAAGAACTAAAGGACGGAGACGAAGAAGAGATATTGCTCTTCGAAACTCCGGTGAATTCCACTCCCGGCGGCAAAGTCGCGGATATTATAGCGTTGCTAAGATCATTGCCGAAATTGCTTATCAGCCAATGAACGGTGAATTCCGTCGGCTGACCAACCTTGGGAGGCAACTCGCCGGAATTAACGATTCTACTCGCGGCATCCCTGAATAAAACTTTGGTGTTTAAATAGACCAGGCTCGAGACCCTCGTGTCCTCGGATGTTTCAGCGAACGTCTGATTACCGGAAAGATAATACGGCACCGAAGGCGATTTCATCGAAACGTCTATCTTAACGTAGAGATTTTTAGTTGATAATCCCTGGAGTGAAGTGGGAATGTTCGAACTTGTCACGAGACTCAAGCTCAGATTGCCGGTGGCTCCCGGTTCCATGAATTGAAGGCTGGGCGTAGTCGACGAATTCCACGTCACCGTCCTGGTGTACGGATCGAGGATGCCGTCGGTTTTCAGCGTTGACCAATCTATAAAGCCGCTCAAAACCGCCTTGACCGTTACATCCTTCAAAGCTATGCCGCTCTTGTTGTTATACTGAATGGAATAATTCAGCGTATCGACGGGCTTGGCTATGTAATTATCCGAACCGTTGACAAGAACGGTGATGCCCAAAGGCGACGGTTGGAGGGAAAAGGTAGCGGTATAGTCGGCCACTTCGTAGTTATTGCCGTTCAACACAGCGTATAACCTCAGAGGCACGTCGAAAGACGTCTTGTTCGAATTGGCATACTCGCCTTTTATGGATATGGTATCCGTCGAATTGGACGATAAAGAACCAAGGTCCCAAACGCCGGCAAGCGACGATGGCGTGATAGACGATGAGTCGAGAGTGAACGAGCTCGGGAGATCCGCCTCAAGTCTCATGTCCGGCAAGTCAAAAGATGAATTATTGGCGTAATTGACGCTGAAACTGAAAAGCGAGCCGTTCAGTATCTGATCCGGACTCAAGACGCTCAAACTCACCGCCGAACTAGAAATATTGACCGTAACATCTTTTTTAATTTCAAAACGGCTGCCGTTGCTCGAGAAATAAGAGAGGGAGACGTCTATGGTCTGATTGGAATCGAGGTTGCCGACGGGTATTATCCTGTATACTCTCTTCGAAAGATTACCGACGGCGACGTCGCCTATATTCTCGGAAAAAATACTGTTATCGGACGACTGCGGACTCCACAGAAGAAGACCACTGTCCAGGCTCACGGTGACGGAGGCGCTTTTTATGGGATTGCCGGAAATGTTCGTTATGTTAGCATCGAGTTCGAAGGGAACGCCCTTCGATACGTCGGCGGGCGCCGACACCTCAAGATTCACGCCTCTTGGTTCATTTACGTAATAGAAAATGAAGGCCAGGCCTGCTATTACGACGGCAAGTCCGACGAATATGCCGCCCATCAAAACCTTGCTCAGCCAGCCGGAAAGGTAATTGTTGCTCCTCTCGCTTTTGGATAACGGCTTCCTGTGCCGGTTCAATCTTTTTTCTATATCTCTCAACGACATCTATTTTAGGTATATTAGATTATTTCCGTCCGTTTTTAAACTGCAGTCCCGACACAAGAAATTTTGGCTCGACGGATTGAATGTTAAAACTTCCTTGTTTTGGCATGCGTCGCAAGAAGCATGTCTGGCATCGTATCCCATCACGGAGACAAATTCTCCGAAATCCAGCTTCTTTCCACTGAGAGAGGTTACGAGCCAGTCCCAAACGGCCGCATCCGGCACCGCTTCCGGGGACATGAAACGCAGAAACTCAATAGCACTCAACGCTCTGCGGAAAAAACCGGCATCTTCTTTTGAAGACTTGAAATCGTTTTCCAGTAACGCGTCAACCAGCGTAAGATTGTTCTTCTCGACTATTTTTATCGTCACCAGGCTCATTACGTCCAAGTGGGGCGATAATTTGGAAAGTATTTTTTTCCCTCCCGGCGCCCTGACCCTTACCCTTCCCAAATCCTCCGTGTACAGATCGAAGATTTTGTCGTGCTCCTTGGATTGGCGCATTCCGAGAACTATGGCTCGCGTTACATATTCAGACATAATCCAAAATTTAAATATCTAAATATCATCTTTTGGGAGTCCTCCAATAACCTAGGCGCGCCTTGCCGCCGATCATCAGTCGCGTTTGGGCGTCCAGCGCCGGGATGGAACCGAAAATTATGAAAACCACCGGCATCAAGGCCCATTCCAGAAGGTAATATAAATAGTACCTTTTCTTGAAACCCGACATCTTGGGGGCCATGAGTATGATGCTCAAGACCGCCGACACTATTATGCCTATAGTGCTCAAATTGAGTATGACGCCCGTCATCCGCGGCAGATTATAGGACAAAAGCGAACTCTTGAAGTGTTCGTTGCCTAAAACGTTAGGGAGGACGCCGAATATGAATATTATGAAAGAGCTTGTGGACCATGAATAAAAACCGTCGAATTGCGTCCAGAGCCAAAATCTCCTTATCCTGCCCGACACGTCGCTTAATTTATTGAAATCCCGCGCGGCGTAAACGAAGTTTTCGGCCCCCCAGGCCCATCTTCTTTGTTGTTTATAAAGGTTCTTCATGGCCTCAAAAAAATTCCTGCCGACGACCGCATCCATGTAGACCGGATAGAACAGAGGGACCGTGCGCCAATCCCCTTTGTAATGGGCCAGGCATTGGAAGAATATTCGGGCGTCCTCCGAAACCAGATTTGTCTCCCAGAACCCGACGTCTATTAGCGCTTCCAAGGGAAGACTGTGCGATGAGAACGTTACCAACTGTTCAGGCCGCGACGATTGCATTAGGTGCCAAAAACTGGAAGAAAACCCGACAAGACGGGCAAAAAACTTGGCCTCTCCGAGGTTGTTCGTGAAAAGAGGTATCGGCTGATAGCTGGACCGGAGCGGGTGCGGAGCCTTGAGGAAGTTATAGGCCAATACACCAAAATAATCGGGGGCGGTCCTCGTGTCTATGTCAAAGACCGACACCAGGACATCTTCATGTTTTATCCCTTTCTTGTCTATGAGTTCGGAGATGGCGTGTTTTACGGCCCAAGACTCGTTGGATCCCTTCCCGGGCATTTCTCCCGGCAAGTCCGACGGATGAAACGTCACCAGAAATCCGCCGAACATGGAACCGAACTTCTTTTTTATTATTTCAGAGGTTTCCTTGTCGCTCTCGCCGCCCCTTTCTTCGCAAGCCAACAGGACGAACAATTTATCCTTAGGATAGTTAGAATCGACCAGGCTTTGGAAGCTCTGCTCGACCACCTTATACGGCTCGCGGTACATAGGTAGAACGATGAGATGCCGGATGTCCCGCCAATTTAAACCTTCACTGTCAAGCTTCAGCAGCCAATCGGTCTTCAAGCTTTTGTTCATCTTCGAGAAAGCGTATCGCAGATGCAAGAACAGATAAAAAAGCTTCAAAAGCCAGTAAAGGTCATAAAGCAAAATAAATATAACCACTACCTGCGGTAGCTGCCAAGAAAGAAAGACCAGTCCCAGAAGCGTCACCCAGGCAGCCAAGCCGGGGATGATTTCGTAGATCCGCATGTAAATTTAGAACAATATGATACCCAGCAGGCCGTCCAAACTCAACGCGCCGCCGCCGATAAGCGCCAAGAGCAGGGCTGCAACGAATATCAGAAGGTCCAGCTCGTATCCCCCGACGAAGCCGCTTTTTCTCTTGACCTTCAAGAGTATGACGGCAAATTCCAATACAAACAGGGTGGCGACTATTTGGGTAAACAGTCCGAATATCAGGGCTAAACCGCCGAAAAATTCCAAAAGGCCGGCCAATGTCCCCCAAAACCTTCCCGGCTTGAAACCCATCTTGCCGAAGTTTTCTCCGGTCGCCTTAAGATCCTTGAGTTTCGGCCAGCCATGCCTTACAAGGAGCAATCCCAGCACGAACCTCAAAAAGAATATTCCCCAGTCGCTCCAAATGAACAAAAATTGAATCATTGCCGATATTATAATCCTCCTATTTACTGATTACCAGTTACTTGTTACTTTACTATAGACATGCTCATCCTATCTATTGAAACTTCCTGCGACGAGACGTCATTGGCCTTTGTGGAGGCGGAGGGCGGGATCCGAAGACCGCAATTCAAAGTACTGGAGAGCGTGGTGTCCTCACAGATAGCCATGCATGCTCCCTTTGGAGGCGTCGTACCGAACATCGCCAAGCGCGAACACTTGAAAAACCTGCCGATCATCTTCGATTCCCTATCCCCTGATCCCCATACCCTAAACCCCAGCGTCGTCGCCGTTACCGTCGGGCCCGGCCTCGAGCCCGCGCTCTGGACGGGCGTTAATTTTGCCAAAGAGATCCATAAAAAATATTTTCCGAAAGCCAAGCTTATCGGCGTAAATCACATGGAGGGGCATTTGTATTCCTTTTTGCTGGAGCAAAAAGGAATCAAATCCAAAACTCAAATGACAAATGCCAAAACGTATCCGGCAATTGGATTAGTAGTAAGCGGAGGACACACGATACTTCTTTTGATGAAATCCCTCACGGAGTGGAAAAAACTCGGCGAAACGAGGGATGATGCCGTCGGAGAAGCGTTCGACAAGGTGGCGCGGATGCTCGGCTTACCTTATCCCGGCGGGCCCGAGATACAAAAAGCCGCCCAAAAAGGCGACGACAAATCCGTGAATTTCCCCCGACCGATGATGAGGGACAAAAACTACGACTTCAGCTTCTCCGGCCTCAAAACGTCTGTGCTCTACTATATTAGGGATCATGAGGAGCAATCAAAAAACAAAAATTTTGTGGAAGACGTTGCGGCGAGTTTCCAGGCGGCGGCCGTTGAAACACTCGTTTATAAAACGGCGCGCGCCGTGAAAGAATTCAAGGCGAAATCCATCATCTTGGCGGGCGGCGTCGCCGCCAACCAATCGCTCCGCGAAACCCTTGTGGCAGCAAGCAAAAAACTCGGCGTGAATTTCTTCGCGCCGCCCATGGAATACAACACGGACAATGCCGCAATGATCGCCGCTGCCGCGTACATCCAAACGCTCAAGAAGAAAAACCGCCGAATCACCGCCCAATCGAATCTTTCTTTGTAAATGCGCGTCGCCGCAATAGGTTTACCTTGCGCGACGGGTCTATTCTAAATTAAAAAGCCATGGCTTTTTAATTTAGACAAACGGCGAATATCGGGTAACGACGGGATGATTTATAAATTGAAGCGGTGAATCAGTTTTTCCTCGCCCTCGAAATCACTGATGTGCAGAATGAGAACATGCCGCCTAACGTCAAATACCGCCGCTAAAAATTCTATTTCGTCTTCGCAGGGATACGGCGTAATGTACACGCTTTTCTGCAACGGATAGAAACTTAAACTCCTTAGTTTTCTCCCAAAGGCATCTCTGGCCTGCTTTTTATCGACTGGAATATCAAAAATGACCAATCTCCATTTCTTATCCCACCTCGCAGTTTTATTGATATGAATGTCGTCAATGTTATAGGAAAGCATTTTCTGCCGTCCGTCTTTCGTGATGGTAATTTTAACGTTGCCACCGGGCGACTCCCGGTAATCGATTAACTGACGCGCCTGGAGATTTTTCAGATCATTCAAGAAGCGAGTTTTTTCAAACGACTTTTTCTTGAAATAACCACGCAAGAGATCCTGCACTATCCCGGCACCGGCCGCGGGCGCCACGATCGAAATAAGCAAAACCCCTCCGCCCGCGGCGAGCTGGCACATTATTTTGTATGGATTTGAATTCCGCCGTAATTTCATCCCCCTCAACTTAATAATTATAACCCTTTCGCACCCCGTAACGCCCTACGCACTCTATTCTAAGTTAAAAAGCCATGGCTTTTTAACTTAGAATAGAGCAGTGAATAGCGGGTGGGACGATATCCGTGCCGGTGAGTAATTTCGAACGATTGAGCAATCAGAGCAATAAAAATCCCGCGCGGACCGAAGTCCATGCG
>CAYQPG010000025.1:0-6791 GCA_964419525.1 uncultured Candidatus Saccharibacteria bacterium
GAAAAAAATCGACGAACAAATAGGCAAAGCGCGCTGGATCCATTTCCAGAATCCGGACAAAGACGACATCGCCGAAACCGTCTCTTACGTCAAGGCGCATCCGCTGATACTTAAAGAACTGGAAAGGACGTCGGACAGGAGTAAAATAGAGAACTACGGCAATTACCTCTTCGCCGTCTACCACCTCCACATCTACAACGAGAAGAACAGAACATCGAGAAGGACGGAGATAGATTTCTTGTCCATTAAGAACGTCATACTGACCTACAGCTACGAAGATATCGAGCCCGTGAATCAACTAAAAACCGACCTCGATCAAAAACTGTCCGGCAAAGTGAGCAGCGTTCCACAGATCATTTATTATCTGCTTCAGGAAGTGAACGTATTCTCATTGAGGCAGTTGAGGCACATAGAAGAGAAGGTCAATAAGGTTGGCGATGAACTTTTCGATCACAGCGACAGAAAACTTCTGGAAGAAATATCATACATAAAAAGGGATCTGTTCGATTTCGGCATAACGGCCGCGTCGGAGAAAACGACGCTGGAATCGCTACTGACCGTGGGAGAAGATTTTTACGGCGGTCAATCCAAGATATATTTCTCCGATCTGATGGGCAGTTTTTCCAGGGTCCACTATCTCCTCGAAACACTCCGCGTGACCATCATTTCCTACAGCGAAACCGTTTCCCAGATATTTCAATCGGAAACCTCGGAGATAGTGCGGCGCTTCTCCATCCTCGGCTTCCTGACATTCCCGCTGATACTCTACGCGACGATAGCCCTCCAGCCGACCGTGGAACCCACGCTCTTCCGGAGCTCCGCCGACTTCTGGACCGACCTTCTCGTCGTTTTCGGCATAGTAGTGATCCTCGCGTTCATATTCAGGAAGAAACGCTGGCTCTAGCCAGTAGATAGTATCTGGTATTTAGTATCCGGTATTTGTAGAAAAAGAATACTAACTACTATATACTAACTACTAAATACCTGCTCTATGTTTCTTTACAACACCCTTTCGGGTAAAAAAGAGGAATTGACCAAACCGATCGGCAGACCGCTTAAAATGTTCGTTTGCGGACCGACCGTTTACGATTACCCCCACATAGGTAACGGCCGGACGTTCGTTTCTTTCGACGCTTTCGCGAAATATCTCAAATCGAAAGGCTGGAAGGTTTTCTATCTGCAGAACATAACCGACATAGACGACAAGATAATAAAAAAATCTAAAGAGGAAAAAATCTCCTGGAAGGACGTGTCCAGGAAATTCGAGCGGATTTACCACGACGATGAAAAACTGCTCGGAATAGATTCGGTCACGAGATACGCCCGGGCCACGGACCACATCAAGGAAATCGTAACTCAAACCGAAACTCTCATGAACAAAGGTTACGCCTACGAGATAAAAGGCGACGGCGTTTATTTCGACGTTTCTAAGTTCAAGGATTACGGGAAACTTTCCAAAAGAACCTATCTCGATGCCGAGGATTCCGTTTCGAGGATAGACGACAGCGTAAACAAAAGGAACAAAGGCGATTTTGTCCTGTGGAAATTTTCAAAACCAGGAGAGCCGTCGTGGAAGACGGCTTTGGGCGAGGGGCGCCCCGGCTGGCACATCGAAGACACGGCCATAAGCGAAAAATACTTCGGGCCGCAATACGACCTGCACGGCGGAGGAATAGACCTGAAATTTCCCCACCACGAGGCGGAAATAGCCCAGGAAGAAAGTTCTTCCGGAAAATCTCCTTTCGTTAAGATCTGGATGCATTCCGGACATCTCCTCGTTAACGGCAGAAAAATGTCCAAAAGCTTGGGCAACTTCATGACAATGAAAAACTTCCTCGAAAAGAATTCCGGAGACGTATTCAGGCTGATGGTCCTTTCTCACCACTATCGCTCCCCCATGAACTACACCGAAGAGCTCGTCAAAAATTCCGGAAGCAACCTCAAATCGATCCGCATATTCCTGGAAAAGCTCGACTTTGTGGCCCGCCGGGCCAAAGACGGGAAGTCACCGGAGAAAAACTTCGGCGAGACGCTGTCTCTCACAACTCTGAAAATTCAAAAAGCCCTGGACGACGATTTCAATACGCCGGAAATGCTGGGCATATTGTTCAGTCTCATTAATTCATTCGAAAGATCCGTATGGAATCTGACCAAAAACGAGGCCCAAGCCCTTAAAAAAGTCGTTAACACTCCCCTTTCGTCCCTGGGATTGGAAATAAGACCCGAAAAAATCCCGCTTAAAATGAGGGGTTTAACGAAGAAACGCGAGTTATTCAGGCTGAACAAACAGTTTATCCAGTCCGACGACTTGAGAAATAAGGCAAAAGATATAGGATACTCTATAGACGATACGCCTCTGGGTCCGTTCGTTTATAAATCCTAAATACAAAATCTTAAATTCTAAATAAATTCCAATGACCAAAATTCAAAAACTCGTGTTTGGCCATTCTAGTTTTGGATCTCGATTATTGTTTAGGATTTAGTGCTTAGGATTTAGGATTTTAAAAACCATGCCCAAAAAAGAATCAAACCAACTTAAACTTCCGCCGCAGGACATAGAATCGGAGAAATCCGTCTTGGGAGCTTTGATGCTCGACAAAAACGCCATAATAAACGTAGCCGACTTTTTGGCGCCCAGCGATTTCTACGAAAGCCGCCATCAAAAAATATACGAAGGCATAATAAATCTCTGGAGCAAGGGCGAGCCGGTCGATCTTTTGACCGTCTCCCACGAACTGAAGAATAGAAAGCATCTCACGGACGTCGGCGGCATAGATTACCTGACCGAGCTGACCGACAGCGTGCCGACCTCGGCTCACGTCGCCCACTACGCCCAAATCGTCAAAGAACAGAGAGTGAGAAGGGATCTGATAGAAGCAGCTTCCGACATCAGCGAAAAATCTTTTTCGCTCCAAAATTTCGAGGATCTTTTGGAATCAGTCGAACAAAGGATATTCGGCATTTCGCAAAGGTCCAGGCCGCAAAAATTCATTCAGATAAAGGATGAGCTGCCGGCGGCCTACGAACGCCTCGAAAAACTCCACCGCGGAGAGAAGGATACCCTGAGGGGCGTGCCGACATTTTTCTACGATCTGGACAAATTCCTGTCCGGATTCCAGCCGTCGGACCTCATCATCATCGGCGCGAGGCCTTCCTACGGTAAAACGTCGCTCGTCTTGGACATGGCGAGACAAGCCGCCGTCATGGGTAAAAAATCAATCGGCATCTTTTCCATAGAGATGTCCAAAGAGCAAATAATCGACCGTTTAATAGCCGGCCAGGCCCAAATACCGCTCTGGAGGCTTCGAACCGGCAAATTGGGCGACGACATGGAATTTTCGCTGGTCCAGGGGGCCCTGGATGAGCTCTCAAACGCGAAAATATTCATAGACGATACACCGTCTCCCACCATACTTCAGATGCGCTCCATGGCAAGGCGATTGCAGTTGGAGTACGGCATAGACATGATAATCGTAGATTATCTGCAACTCATACAGCCAAGGACCGGCAGCGACAATATTGTGCAGCAGGTCACCGAGATATCGAGAGGCCTTAAATCGCTGGCCAGGGAATTAAACGTCCCCATAATCGCCGTTTCCCAACTTTCGAGGGACGTCGACAAACGCGACGTGAAGATCCCCCGGCTTTCCGACCTCAGGGAATCCGGCAGCCTCGAACAGGACGCCGACGTGGTCCTTTTCATCTACCGCAAGGACAAGGAACGGTCGCCAATGGAAAGCGACGTGATGGAGGACAACACCGTGGAGATAATCATCGCCAAACACAGGAACGGGCCGACCGGATCGGTCAAATTGATCTTCGACAAGGAAAAAGTGAGTTTCAAGAACATGGATACTTCCCACTCCTCCGAACCGGAAGGATTCTAACGAGAGCGACCGTCCAAAACGAGAATGATCCCGAAAGAAATAAAAAAGTTCATAGACTATTTTTCAAAATTACCGCTCCTCGGACCCCGGCAAGCGACGCGCTTAGCCTTCTATCTTCTGGAGAACGACAAAGTCGACCTGAAAGAAGTCGCCGGAGCCTTGAATGGCTTGACCAACCTCGACAGATGCGGCCGGTGCTTTTTCGTCAAGGAAAGAAATAAGGATGTCTGCGGCATCTGCGGAGACGCAAAAAGAGACAAAAAGGTCATAGCTATAATCGAGAAAGAAACAGACCTGATAACCTTCGAAAAAATAAGCGGGTTCAACGGCCACTACCTCGTCCTCGGGAAACTGGCGGAAAGAGGCGTCTTGGAAGCCGCTCAAAAGCTCCGACTGGAGAAACTCAAGGAAAGAATTAAGAGCGAACTTAAAGGCTCGGCCGACGAGATAATAATAGCCCTGAACGCCACGGCCATAGGCGACTTCACCTCAGACCTCATAAAAGAGGAATTCAAGAATTTGGCCAAAAAGATAACCCGCTTGAGCCGCGGGTTACCGACCGGAGGGGAAGTTGAGTTCGCCGATGAAACGACTCTTCTCCACTCGTTCGAAAAGAGAAGCTAATAACGATTACTCACGGATATAAAGAGAGATACCGTATACTTATTTATATCTTAACGTTCTTGATGAGAACTTCCGTGTAGTGCTGCCTGTGTCCCTTGAGCTTCCTGTACCTGGTCTTCGAATGATATCGGAAGATTATTTTCTTGTCGTGCCGGCCAACGGATGAGACTTCGGTCTCGACCGACGCGCCCGCGACGTACGGCGTGCCTATTTTAACGCCTTTATCGTCGACTACCAACAAAACCTTGTCAAAAGAAAATGGTTTGCCCTCTTCGGCGTCGATCTTCTCTATCTTGACCTTATCCCCCGGCTTTACCTTGTACTGCTTGCCGCCGGTTTCTATTATCGCAAAATGGTTCATAAGTGTTTTTAGAGTATCATGAAGGCGATCCAAAAATCAAGACAAAAAACTCCCCCGGCTTTCCGGGGGAGTTTAGGTGATTTTATACCTTAATCCTATCTTTCGGTATGCTCTCTCAACTTGCCAACGAGGTGCTCGGCATATCCTTTGCCGCCCAAGCCGAAAGCCAGGCCGAAAGCGATGGCCAGCATCGCTATAAAGCCGGTGACGAGCGCGTTAACGATGGCCACCGCGATCCCCAGCTGCGATAACGCCGCCAAGAATCCGAAGACCACTATCGCCCACCACGTGAGTGAACCGAGAAAACCGGCCCCATGGAGCTTGGAAGCTTTCACGGAAGCGATCACCAGATTCCTCAAGAAATGGGCTATTACGAAGGCAGCCATCATTATTAGCACGGCCACCAACACGTTCGGCACGTAGAGAAGGACGCTGTTCAAGAAAGAAGAAAGCGAGTAGAAACCCAGTATATCGGAGGCCGCCAAAAGAAAGACGACGACCAAAAACCAATAAACCAGCTTCTTGAAGAACTTGCCGCTCTTCAGACTAAAACCGGCCCTACCGAAATATTCGCCCAATCCCAGATTGTTCAAAAGTTTGTCCAACTGGATCAGGTCGATTATCTTTTCGACGAGCGTTCCCAAAAGCGAGGCTACGATGAGCCCGATTATGAAAACTATGAGCGCGCCGACAATGCTCGCGATCGCGCTTATGAAACCTATCCACAGGTTCTGAAGCGATGCCGCGACTACTGACGTCCAATCTTGAATAAACATTTCTTATGACCTAATATTTAGAACGACCTTTATTATTTGATTTCATTATACCATATTGGACGTTTTCAAAAAAACCCATGGAATTTAAAGCTAATCTACATTTCCACACGAAGGACGACATAGAAGACAAGGCGGATTCGGTCACGGTGGCCGACTACGACCTCATTCAGGGACTCGACAAGGCCAAAGAGCTCGGCTTCAACGTCTTGGCGGTCACTTGCCATAACTTCGTGACCAACGACGAAAAATACTACGATTACGCCGAGAATCTGGGCATAAACCTGATCCCGGGCATAGAAAAAACCGTCGAAAACAAACACGTCGTCATTTTGAACGCCGACAAATCCGCGGAAAAGATGGGAAACTTCTCCGACCTTAAGAACTACAAAACCCGGCATCCGGAATCGTTCATCATGGCGCCGCATCCGTTCTTCGACGGCGGCTACTCGCTGGGCTCCAAGCTCAAGGAGCACGTCGAGCTCTTCGACGCCGTGGAATACTCCTGGTTTCACTTCAAATTCTTAAACCTGAACAACAAAGCTGTCGCGTTCGCCAAAAAACACGGCCTGCCGGTCATAGCCACTTCCGACACCCACGACCTTAAGAAGCTTGACATGAGCTATTGTTTTATCGACGCCAAAGACAATTCTTTCGAATCTCTGGTGGAAGCCGTGAACGCCGGGAAAATAAGGAATGTTTCGAGAGACGCCAAATTCTGGAGCGTGGACACCTGGAAAATAGTACTGGATACCGCCCTGGATCTTTTCAGAAAAAACAAAAACTAGACAAGCAGCTTAAAGGTCGCAACGAATTAACGATGCGCGAGACAAACATGAAAAAGAACGTAGGAAAATCGGATAGGATAATAAGAGTCGTCGTCGGCTTGATATTCCTTTACCTCGGCTCGGTCGCGACGGGAGCTTTTTCGGTGATCCTTTACATAGTGGCCGTCATATTGTTATTGACCGGCCTCGTGGGAACCTGCCCGCTTTATTCGGCCCTCAAGATGAACACCCGCAAGAAACCGGGCTCGTCCGGCGAGGTACCGCCGATGGGCAACTAGGGTATAGGGATTAGGGTATAGAGTATAGAAAACAAAATAAAACAGCCCACCGCAATGGTGGGCTGTTTTATTTGTGGACC
>CAYQPG010000026.1:0-6582 GCA_964419525.1 uncultured Candidatus Saccharibacteria bacterium
AGAGCACCTTCGAGACGCCGTCGTCCCCCATCGTGATTCCGTAGAGCACGTCGGCCGCCTCCATGGTCGAGCGGTTATGCGTGACGACGATGAACTGCGTCTTTGTCGAAAACTGATCTATAAGCTCCGAGAATCTCCGCGCGTTCTCCTCGTCGAGAGCCGCGTCAATTTCGTCCAGAACCAGGAACGGCGGCGGCGATATGGATATCAAAGCGAAAAGCGCGGCCAAGGACACGAGTGTTTTTTCTCCGCCGGAGAGCATTCCCACGCCGGTGATTTTTTTCCTAGGCAAGCTGAGATCGATATCAACCCCCAATTCCTGTTCTTTCTCTTCCTCGGCGTCTTGACCGCCGTTGCCACCATTCGCGCCTTCTTCTTCGACGATAAGCGGCTCCCTGGCCTTTTCTTCCAAGATAAACCTCGCTTTCCCGCCTCCGAACATCAACTTGAAATATTCATTGAAAGCGTCGCTGATGGCCTTGAACGACGTCTTGAAATCGTTTTTGATCCTCTGATCGAGATCCTTGATCAACACCTTAAGATCAGCGGAGGCCTTTTCTAAATCGGCGAGCTGCGTTCCTAAAAACTCGTATCTTTTCTCGGACTCCTCGAATTCCTTGAAGACGTTCTCGTCGATGTCGCCTATGGCCACGAGTTCCCCCCGGAGTCTCATCATCCTCGATTCGGCTTGCCGTAGTTCATTTTCGCCGAACTCAGCTTCGACTCTCGCTTGTGCGAGAGCTTCCGGATCCTTCCCCAACGCGACCCATTCTCTTCTTAATTCCTCAAGTTTCATCTCGATGGTCTCCCGTTGCAACGTGAGCGATTGGATATTCCTGTCCAAAGAATACAACTCGTTCTTCCTTTCGTTGAGTTTGCCGACTTTCTCGCGGAATTCCGCATTCGACTCCCTAGTCTTCCGGGAAATATTCTCTTCTTCCTTCCTTAGATCTTCGATCTGCGATTTGAGCTCCCTGACCTCTTTGGCAAATCTTTCCCAATCGGAGCTGAGATCGATTTCCTGCCGTTCTTCTTTTTTGGAAAAGAACCTCTTTACGCTCTCCACGATCTCCTTGAGGCGGCTTTTGATGCCCGGGAGATCGTCCAATTCCAGTGCCGATTCTATTTTCGCTTTCAAGTCGCTTATGAAACCCTGCAATTCGGCCGGTTTATATATGTACGGCGGCGCTTCCTTCTGGATTTCCATCTTGGCCTCGATCCGGGAAAGTTCCCGCTGCTTCGCCGATTCAGCGTCGATCCGCGCATTCATCTTCTCCCGTATCTCTTTCATCGCGGCATACTCATCATCATTCTTATAAAGCGTGTTCAAAATCTTTTCTTCTTCCCTAACGCTGCTTTCCAGCTTTGTCCGCTCCTCCTTGAGACCGGCTAGAGGCGCGGCGAGCGTTTTTAACTCGCCGTCGAGCCTTAAATGTTTAAAAGCGTAATATGAACCTTCAAGTTCTTTGAGTTCTGATTCGACTTCCGAACGCTTTTCCAGGCGCGTCTTTTGCTTCTTGAAAACCCTGACCTGCGGGGCCAGCTCTTCGAGCATCGCCCTGATCTTATCGATGTTTATCAAACTTGAATCCAATCTCCGTTCCGCTTGGCCTTTTTTTATCCTGAACTCCCGGAGCCCCAGGAATTCCTCTATCATTTCCCGCCGCTCCCGGGGAGAGCTCATGACAAAAATGTCACTCTGGCCCTGGCCGATGATCATGATCCCCCGGGCACCAAGCCGCACGCGGGCTAAAAGCGGCAGAAGATCCTTCAGTTTTATTTCCGAATCGTTCAGGGAAAACTCCGAAGTGCCGGAGCGATCAACCCTGCGCGAGAGGACGATCTCTTCGGCGTCGACGGGAAAGGCCCTGTTCTTATTGTCCAAAACCAAATCAACTCTCGCGAAACCGACGGCCGGCTTCTTGGGCGTGCCGGCAAATATGAGATTTTCGATCCCTTCACCGCGGAGCTGTTTCGCTTCGCGCTCCCCCAAAACCCACCGTATGGCGTCTATGATATTAGATTTGCCGGAACCATTCGGTCCGACGACTCCCACGACTTTCGCCGGGAACTCGAAGACGGTTTTGCCGGCGAATGATTTAAAACCTTGGAGTTCCAACCTGTTCAAAAGGTTTATTTTTGCTGGATCTCCCATTTTAGTTTTTCTTTGATGGTCTTTATGGCGTTCTGAGCAGCATTCGTTTCAGCCTCCTGCTTGGAACTGCCGACGCCTTTTTCCATCATATTCTCGCCGAAGAAAACGCCGACATAGAAAGTCCTGTCATGATCCGGACCTTCCTCCTTAAGCACCTTATAGGTTGGCGTCACCTTTTCTTTTTCCTGGGCTATTTCCTGAAGGAAGCTCTTAGGATCCTTGTCCAGCCCCAGGTCGAGCACTTCATCCAGATGAGGCATGACGGACCGCTCTATGAAATCACGGGCGGAATCGTAGCCACCGTCCAAGTAAATGCTCCCTATGAGCGCTTCCATGGCGTTCGCCATTATTATTTCCTTGGCCTTATCGCTGTCCTTGGCTTCCCCTTTGGACATAAAAACGAACTTGTCGAGCGATATTTCGCCGGCTACCTTGGATAAGGCCTTATAATTGACGAGTGCCGCCCGAAGGCTGGTAAGTCGCCCTTCCGGAAAGTAAGTGAATTTATCAAACAAAAATCGGCTCACGACGAGCTCCAAAACGGCATCTCCCAGATATTCCAAACGCTCGTTATGACCCACTGACCAATTGGGATGCTCATTTATGTACGAGCGATGGGTCAGCGCCTCCCGGAGCAGGGCCTTATTCTTGAATTCAACTCCCAAAATCTTCTCAAAAGCGCTTAAATTTGCCACAGTAATAGCTTATAGCTTAGAATGATTTTAAGGGAAAAACGGCCGAAAGTAAATCCAAATTACAAATTTCAAATATCAAATTAATGACTAAATGATCCAATACCAAAACAGCGCCTGTTTTTGGCATTTGCCATTTGAACTTTGAAATTTTTATCCATATGTATATTCCTACCATAGGTCTCGAAATCCACGCCGAGTTAAAAACCCGAACGAAGATGTTCTGCTCCTGCAAGAATGATCCGCTGGAAACCAGACCTAATACCAACGTCTGCCCGATCTGCTTGGGCCATCCCGGGACACTGCCCGTCATTAACAAGGAAGCCATCAAATCGATGATAAAGATCGGGTTGGCGCTTAAAGGCAAGGTAGCCGATTATTCCCAATTCGACCGCAAGAGTTACTTTTATCCGGATCTTCCGAAGGGTTATCAAATATCCCAATACGAATACCCGATAATCAAAGAGGGATTCCTCCGCGGCATAAGAATCACAAGAGTCCACCTGGAAGAGGATGCCGGACGCCTGGCCCATGCCGATAAATCATCTCTCGTCGATTTCAACCGGGCCGGATTGCCTCTAATGGAACTCGTAACCGAACCGGATATCCACAATGCCGAGGAAGCGATTTTTTTCGCCCGAGGCCTTCAGGAGATATTGAGATATCTAGACACCTCCAACGCCGACATGGAAAAAGGACAAATGAGAATCGAGGCCAATATCTCGATTGCTCCCGAGGGTGCCGGCAAGCTCGGAACCAAGGTGGAGGTAAAAAACATCAATTCATTCAAGGCGGTTGAAGGCGCCATAAAATTCGAAATAGAGCGGCAATCGAAATTATTGGACGAGGGCAAAAAAATAATCCAAGAGACAAGGGGATGGGATGACGTTAGAAACGTGACCATAAGCCAGAGGATAAAAGAGGAAGCCAACGACTACCGCTACTTCCCTGAACCCGATCTGCCACCGCTCAACTTGCTGTCCGGCCCGGATGCCTTCGATTTGGAAAAAATGAAAATCGAGATACCGGAACTGCCGGACGAAAAAAGGAACAGATTCGTGGTTGAATACGCGCTTAATAAAGATACCGTGGAGACTCTTGTTGCGGAGAAGGAACTGGCCGATTATTTTGAGGAATCCGCTTCGGAACTCAAGGAAAATACCGAAAAAGGCAACGTTCAGATTTTGGCCAATTACCTGACAAGTGATCTCAAGGGACTCATGAAATTACAGAACGTGTCCGTCAAGGACGTTAAGATCCCGCCGGAACATCTGGCTCATCTCGTCGCTCTGATACAGAACGGGAAGCTCACAAGCCGCCTCGCCAAAGACACGCTTGCAAAAATGTTCACGAGCGGCGACGATCCGGAAAGCCTAATGAGGGCTGAATTTGGCTCTGTTGATATCCTATCAAGCGTAACGGTAGAGAACTTGGAGAAGATAATAGATGAAGTTATCTCAGAGAACCAAAAATCAGTGACTGACTATAAAAATGGTAAGATGAATGCGTTGCAATTTCTCATTGGTAAAGCAATGTCGAAAAAGAAGGGGGTATTGGAGCCAAATCGGGTCAGGAAATTACTCGAAGAAAAATTGAAATCCTAATTTCAAAATCCTAAATCCTAAATAAATCCAAATGCTCAAAATTCGAAACACGTATTTTGGTCATTATTATTTTGGATTTTAGTATTGTTTAGGATTTAGTGCTTAGGATTTAGGATTTAGGATTTCTCGTTGAAATTTGTCATTTGAGTTTTGGTATTCAAAGGAGGGTATCCAGCGCCTGATTCACCATCCGGTCGGCATCCTTATTCTCCTCGCGCGGCACGTGCTTGAACGCAACCGACTTGAAATCCTGTTTCAAATTCCATACCTCGATGAAGAGCGGCTGAAGCTCTTCGTTTTTCATTTTATATTCCCCGTTCATCTGCTTCACGAGAAGCTCGCTGTCCGCCCGGACCTCGACGTCGGTTTCCCCCGCTTTCTTGCTTCCCAAAAGCGCCTTAGCTTTCTTGAGGGCGAAAATGACGGCTTTATACTCGGCAACGTTGTTCGTCGTTTTCCCGATGTATTCGCCGTATTCTTTCCCTCCGACGACCACCCCGATCGCCGACGGCCCGGGATTGCCTCTCGAGCCGCCGTCTGTGTTGATAATGAATTTAGTCATGTTGTGTGTAAATTTTTATATATTTTTCCAAGGAAATACGCCGGAAACCGGGAAAGCGAATCCCGAGGCCGCTCTGTGCCCCCCGCCGCCGTATTTTTTGGCGATCTCCGAAACATCCACCATCCCGTCCGACCGGAGAGAAACATTGATGCGCTTCCGATCCTGCGACCAAACTATGGCGATCGGCGGCTTCCTCAAAACCAACGCGTGGCCTACTTCCGAAGCGAGAATCGGGGAATTGGCGGCAAAGGTACGGTAACCGTTAAACTCGACCTCTTGGGCTTTTAAAACCACCCGTTTTATGACGGAGGTCTGATACTCCCTTATATTTTCGCCTTTTTCGATAAATTTCCTCCTTAAAGCGGCTGATTCAAAACTCTTCGCGATCTTGTCCCATGTTTTAAAATTGAACGGTACAAGTTCGAGCGCAGCGGAAACTTCCCTTGTGTGCGGCACTTTAAATTTCCAGAGATCCATGTCCTCGACATGGAGCAGTAATCGCGGGATTTTCTCGCCCGAGTGGAAATATTTCCAAGCAATGACCGATCCTGAATGATCGTTCTGAAAAACGTAGCTGGTAGCCTCCTCTATGTCTTCCTTGGCCCCTATGTGATGGTCAAGCACTATGACTTCCTTATTGGCCTTCACCAGCTTCTTTAAAACCGGGGCCTTATAGCAAAAATCGACCGTGTAAATGGTCTTATTCTTTAATCCTTCCGGGGGCGGAACTTGGTGTTCCACCGGCAGATATGTCACCTTGCCCTTAAGTTTTTTCCAGACCGCGAAGGCCGCCCCGAATCCGTCGGTGCAATTCGCGTGATATAAGATGACAGTATCCTTCATTAGTTTCTAATTATACAGGCGATCCAGAAAAACAAAAGACTACCTTCAAACAGACAGGTAGTCCTTGCATTGTTAATACCCCCTTTGCTCATTCCTCAAAAACCCTTATCTTCTCGATGAGCTGATCGATACTGAAGGGTTTTTTAAGGAAATCTTCTCCGTCACCGTTCTTGCCGCATCTCAGGACAGCGTGGTCGCCGGCCAATATTTTGACATTCCGGTAAGCATGAGCCTCCGGCGTCGAAGCTGTTGAATCATCGCAATCGCACACAATGACGTAGTTGGGCTCTTCATGGGCAAATGTGCGAAAGGCATCCTCGGGCTCACAGAGAACGACGTCAGTAAATCGGTTATGGAGAACTTCAGCAAGCTTTTCAATCCACGCGGTCTTGCGACCAATAACGAGAATCTTCTCAAACCATTCCATAACTTCTCCTTTTTTGTTTTCTAAGGGTAAAGTAAAATACTTATCGGAGAATCTGTCAATATCACCTAAGTACTTCAATGCCAGGCAACTTTTCTCCCGACAAATACGCCAACATGGCGCCGCCGCCGGTGGACAAAAACACATTCGCCGAATTTGAAATTTGAAATTTGAAATTTGAAATTAATTTCCCGGACGCAACAGTCTCGCCGCCGCCGACGACGATGTGGGCGTTTTTATTGGCGAGGATCGCCTTCCAGATACCCCTCGTGCCGTTGCCGAACCCCTTCCGTTCAAACCAC
>CAYQPG010000027.1:0-5955 GCA_964419525.1 uncultured Candidatus Saccharibacteria bacterium
GGGCGCCGTCCTAACCGTTAGACGATAAGGCCGTCATGAGAAATATAATGGATTTTACGCGGAACGGCAAATTTATCGGCGGAGAGGGTGGGAGTCGAACCCACAAGCCGCTTTTTAAACGGCTACAGTTTAGCAAACTGCTGGCTTACCATTCGCCGCACCTCTCCAGCAAATTAAGATTAACTCATTGCCGGTATCTCATCAAGTGTTTCGGGTTATGCGAACCGAACACTTCAAAATACCTGTCAACATCATTTTGACTGTCCAGGTGAACAGCTCTTCCTCGCGCTATCCTTGGATGCAGTCCATTATCCTTCATAATCTTAAAGACGGAATCCAGCATCGGTCGCGATAAGCTTGTGAATTCCAGCTTTTTGTAAGAATAGAGTTTTTTATTGACTCTGTATTTATGAATTACCACTGAACCGTCCGTATCAACCAAACCGCGCACGCAATTTATTGAAAAATCTTTATTGGTTTTTATCCAGTTCGAGATGTCAAATTTCTGTTTTATTTTATTGCCAATGGGAAGGCCGAGGAAGTGCAAATAATCAACCAATCCTATGCGAGATATGACAATATCATTGACCGACAGCTTGGGTCTATGGTAAACGGACGGTTTAATCTTAAAAAGATGCCGTATTAAATGAATGACATATTGAGTGAATTCCAAATCGTCTTTATGATGCAGGGTTATCTTGATCTGAAATCTACTCATCCCGCCATCTCCCATCATTACCCCGAAGAATTCCGCTAATTTCTCATCAGGTTTAGGTTTCTGGAAGCTCATCCTCGTAAAAAGAGGATTTGATTGGAATCGCCCTTTTGCTTTCCACCATCGGCGCCATTTCGCTCTGCGGGCGTCAGAATTTCCTCCAACTGCGCCATACTTTTTCACGACTGCGTTACCACCGATTCTGCCGGCCTTCGATGTATACCAGAATTCCGGCACGATGCTAACATTTTTCGGAAGGGGCAGTTTACTTTTCGCGCAAAGTTTCCGCACGACGAGAAGCGGCATCAGGAATTTTTCCCGCTTCCAGTCAGTCAAAGTTCGCCGACTTATATTAAGGAACTCAGCCATTTCTAATCCGCTGAAACCTGTCTTGATTGCGCATGTATTCAAAAATCTGCGTTGCGCTCCTTTTCTGAATTTTATTCTTTTTGATATTATCGATTCTGACATACTTCCATACTACCACGCTGGCCACGCAATTAAAAGTTGCAATTTGAATGACGCTCTGATATTCTTTGTTTATTATGCAAAGGCGACCTCCGATTATTGTCATTATGGGACACGTGGATCACGGTAAAACCACGCTTCTTGACTATATAAGGAAAACCAGCGTGGCCTCGCGCGAGGCCGGCGGGATAACGCAATCGATCGGCGCCTACGAGATAGAACATAAAGGGCTGAAAATGACGTTCATAGACACGCCGGGACATCAAGCTTTCTCCAACATGAGGAAGTACGGAGCCAGGGTAGCCGACATCGCGATACTCATAGTGGCCGCCGACGACGGAGTTCAACCGCAAACCAAGGAAGCAATCCAGATAATAAACTCCGAAAAGATGCCGTACGTCGTCGCCATAAACAAGATAGACAAGTCGAACGCCAACATAGAGAAGACGAAGAACGATCTTCTGCAGGCCGGCGTTCTCCTCGAAAAATACGGCGGCGACGTTTCCTGGCAGGAGATCTCGGCTAAGACCGGCGAGGGAATCGGCGAACTCTTGGATCTTCTGGCTCTCACGGCCGAAGTGGAGGATTTAAAATACGACCCTGAAAACGATGCCTACGGTATAATCCTAAAAAGCACCAAGGACCAGAGGAAGGGTGTGATCGTAAGCGGCATCCTGAAAGACGGCATGATGAGGATCGGACAGAACATAGCCACGATTTCTACCGGAGGAAAAATAAGGCAACTGGAGAATTTCCTGGGGCAAAAGATCGACGAGGCATTACCAAGCTCCCCGGTCGTGGTCTCGGGATTCGATGGCATACCGAACGCGGGGGAAGAATTTTGGGCCTCATCAAAATCCGACGTGAATCTCAAGACATCAAAAAGCAAGATCGAGGCGGAGAAGAACGGCCCCGCGGAAGACGAGAACGCACTCAATTTGATCTTGAAATCCGAGGAGATGGCTTCACTCGAAGCTTTGAGGACCATAATATTGAGCACTAATTTTCAATCGCCAGTCAGGATAATCCAGGAAAACATAGGCAACATAACCGAAAACGACATAAAAACAGCCAGTGCTTTCAACGCGTTGGTATTGGGCTTTAAAACCAAGATCGACAAATCGGCCGACAACCTTGCCAAAACCCAGAAGATAAACGTGATCCTGTCCCCCATCGTCTACGAACTGGAGAAAAGCATAAAAGAATACGTGCAGAAGGCAACGCCCCAAGAACTGAGAAGGATAGAAGTGCTGAAATCTTTCGGAGTGCCCAAGGGCAAAGAGCAGATCGTCGGCGGAAAAATAATCCTCGGGCCGGTGAAGAATCAGGAGGCTTTCGAAGTTTGGAGCGAAAAAAGAAGAATCGGAGAGGGTAAGATATTAAACCTGCAATCTCAGAAAAAAGACGTCGCCGAAGCCGAGACCGGCATAGAAGTCGGACTCCTCGTTCAATGCGACTCGCCGATCAAAGCGGGATGCCTGATTATCTTCAAGTCATAGTACGGAACCATTTGAATTCGACATGAGACCATTTAGAAACCTAAAAGCCGGCAGCGTCATACAGGAAGAGCTGAACAAATTCCTGCAAAAAGACTTCGATTTCGGGGACGCGCTCGTGACGGTGACCGGCGTGGAGGTCTCGGAAGACATGGCATCGGCCGGCGTCAAAGTGGCCGTCATACCATTTGAAAAAGAGATAGAAGTATATAAAATGATTGAAGGGAGAAAGCGGGAGATCCAGGGAAAGCTCTTAAGAAAGATGAACATAAAACCGATGCCGAAGCTGGAGTTTTTCATAGATCAGGCATCTTCTTAAAAATAAGGCCAGGTAGCCAAGTGGTAAGGCGAGGGTCTGCAAAACCCTTATACAGGGGTTCGATTCCCCTCCTGGCCTCCTTCTCTACAAGCCCGGGTGTTGAAATTGGTAGACAAACGACACTTAAAATGTTGTGGAGGAAACTCCGTGCCGGTTCGAGTCCGGCCCCGGGCACTATGTCTCAAGATTTAGTTTTCACGGAACTGGATGATGGCGACGGCTTCGAGCCACTGTCCATAGATCGAAGCACGCCTTTTACGCAATCCAAGGCCTACGGGGAATGGCAGAAAAGCGCCGGACGCAAGGTAAGGAGGTTTATCGGTAAAAAAGCCGATGAGGTGAAATTGTACTTCCAAATCATAAAATTCCCCCTCACCGCGGGGAAAAGCTATCTTTACGCCCCTTACGGTCCGATCGTTAAAGATCTCACGGAGTCCGATATCAAAAAATTATCTAAAAAGATAAAAGACGTAATGAAGGAGGAGGGATCTGCTTTTGCCAGACTTGACTTCACGCCGCCGAAAAGCGTTTCGGCTTTTTCCGCCGAACTCAGCAAACATTTCAAGAGATCCAAAAAATATACCTACCACTCAGCCGCCTTCCAGCCCCGGACAGAATGGTATCTCGATCTCGACAAATCCGAAGGCGAGCTTTTGAAAAACATGCACACCAACGCCAGGTACTCGATAAATCTGGCCTCAAGGAAAGGGGTTGAGGTTAAAATAATAAACTCCGGCCTTTCCGAACACCTCGACACTTTTTATGCCGTTTCCTCGGAAACGGCCAAAAGGGATGAATTCATCCTGCATGAAAAAGAATATTACAGGATCGTATTCGAGAACGCGGACGAACAAAAGAATGGTTTTCTGTCGATAGCCAGTTACCAGGGTAAAATCATAACTGTTGATTTCATTTTGATCTACGGCGACGTAGCCAACTATGTCTTTGGAAGTTCCAGCAACGAATTCAGGAACCTTATGCCGACCTACATCGCCCAATGGGCAGCCATTAAAGAATCAAAAAAACTCGGATGTAAAAGCTACAACTTCGGCGGCATCGTCAACGACAAGAATAAAAAAACATACAAAGGATGGGAAGGGCTTTCTTTTTTCAAAAGAAAATTCGGCGGACGGGAAGTTGAACATTCGGACCTTTATGACGCCGTGAACGACGGCTTCGTATATTCGCTTTACAACCTCAGGAAACTTTTAAGGCGCTTTATTTAGACGATCGATCTGACGTAGATGCCGGACGGTACGATCCTGTCCGAAGAACTTTCTTTGATGTTCAATTCGCCGAATTCGCTTTTGGACGATGCTTCCGGAAAATTATTTTCCAAAGACTGAATAAACGAATTGGGCGAATAGCCGGCGGCGTAGCCGTTCAAAAGTATGAATGAGTTTTTTTTCTTGGAGAAGATCGATCCTAAAGATTTGAGGAGCGGTTGAATTTTCTCCTCGATCCGCCACACTTCGCCTTCCGGCCCCCGGCCGAACGCCGGCGGGTCGAGAATAATGCCTTCATAAGCGCGCCCGCGCCGCGCTTCCCGCTCGGCAAATTTCAAGGCGTCATCCAAGAGGATGCGCATCGCTCCTTCCGGAACACCCGAGAGTTTGGCATTCTCCTTTGCCCACAGATTGCTCTGTTTCGAAGCGTCGATGTGCGTCACTTTCGCGCCCCCGAGAGCCGCGACGATACTCGCGATGCCGGTATACCCGAAGAGATTCAAAACCTGGGGATTGGTAAGCGCCCCGACGCGTTCTTTGAGCCATGCCCAGTTCACCGATTGTTCGGGGAAAATGCCGGTATGTTTGAAGGACGTGAGACGCGCCGTGAAGCGGACATCGCCCCATGACATTTCCCACGATGCGGGGATGTCCTTGTTTTTCCACGCTCCCTTCCCGCCGTTCCAACTGAACTCGGCTTGGGCTTTTCCCCAGGCTTCCGGATGAAGCGGCTGCCAGATGGCCTGCGTCTCCGGCCGGATAACCGTGAATTCGCCGTACCGCTCGAGTTTCTTGTTGTCGCCGGAATCCAGGAGTTCGTAGTCCTTCCAGGGTTCAGATATTAAATCAACATTTTGCATAGTAGATGAATTTCCAATTCTCAATTTTACAATTTTCAATCAATTTCCAAACGTTTGAAAATTTTCAAACATTGATTTGTCATTAGTCATTTGTTATTTGACATTGCACGCGAGTGCTTGACGCTCCACGCGTAGAGGACGACAGCCGCGGAGACCGAGGCGTTCAGCGATTCGCATACGGGGTCTATCGGGATCCGGAGCTTGGTATCGCAAAGCTCGAGCGTCTTCTCGCGGATTCCCCGCCCTTCGTTCCCGACGATAAAGAGCGTGGGCGAGCCGAACTTTTCGTCTGCGATGTTCACGTTGCCATCCATCACGAGGCCGTAGGCCTTGAATCCCATTTCCCGCAGGTCCTGAATCGCGTAGTTCACGTTGCCGATCGAGACCAGGGGCACGGAAAAAACCATGCCGGCCGAAACTTTCACCACGGCGCCCGTCACCGGCGCCTGCCGATGCTCGGGGATCAGGACGCCCGACGCGCCGAACGCGGCCGCGCTCCGGATGACAGCCCCCACGTTGTGCGGGTCGGTCAGTTCATCGAGGAGCACCAGAATCGTTTCTTCCATCGGTTTCAAATTCTTTTTAAAAACGCTGAAATCGACTACAAGCGATGACGGGTCGACGACGGCGATGACGCCCTGGTGCGACGCGTCTTTCCCCACGAGATGCGACGCGTCATTCGATTTCATGATCGAGAACGCGATCCCCCGCTTCGAAAGATTTTCCCGGAGATCGCGCTCGGAGGCTTCGGGCGAGAGGAATACCCTCTTAACCGTGTGCGGCGCTTTGAGGAGCGCTTCTTCCAAAGCGTGCCGTCCGTACATATATATCTTCTCCTGATTATGGGAGGTGCGCCCGTTAAACTTCTCCC
>CAYQPG010000028.1:0-5209 GCA_964419525.1 uncultured Candidatus Saccharibacteria bacterium
TTTGTAGACTTTAGTGAGTGGCAGTAAATATATCATAGCTAATATGTTCAAGATTATTTCGAAAAACAAGCCGGCGGGGGATCAGCCGAAAGCCATAGAAGAACTGGTTTCCGGACTTGAAAAAGGGTACGAAAACCAGACGCTTTTGGGCGTGACCGGTTCCGGCAAGACGTTTACCATTGCGAACGTCATCGAGCGTATCCAAAAGCCAACCCTGGTTATCGCTCACAATAAGACCTTGGCCGCCCAGCTCACGAACGAGCTCCGCGATCTTTTCCCCAAGAACTCAGTCAATTATTTCGTCTCGTACTATGATTACTACCAGCCCGAAGCGTACATTCCGACCTCGGATACTTACATCGGGAAGGAAGCCATGATAAACGATGAAATAGACAAATTGCGCCACGCCGCGACCGTCGCGCTTCTCACGAGAAAGGACGTCATTGTCGTCGCCTCAGTTTCCTGTATTTACGGCCTTGGCGCGCCGGAGGTTTATGCCGAGAACATCATAAAATTCGAATCGGGAACGAGAATTGAACGGCATGAGCTCATAAAAAAATTGGTGGAACTGCAGTTTACCCGCACGACAAGCGATCTTACCAGAGGAACGTTCAGGGTGAGAGGCGATAATTGGGAAATAATGCCGCCGGGCATAGAGAATATATACAATCTGGAGCTTAAGAACGGGGTCATAGAAAAGATCTATGAGATCAATCCAGTCGAAGGATTCAAGCCCGGAGAGACCCGGACCGTAAGCGAAATGTTCCTGGCTCCGGCCAAGCACTTCATCACGCCCCCAGAGGACAGGGAAAGGGCCCTTAAGTCAATAAAAGAAGAACTCGCGCTGCAGCTCAAAAAATTCGAGAAAGAAAAGAAACCACTGGAAGCGGAACGGCTGGAGCGTCGGACTAAGGCTGACATGGCCATGATCAAGGAAATCGGCTACTGCAACGGCATAGAGAACTACTCCCGCCAACTTTCGGGGAGGAAAGCCGGCGAGCCGCCGGATACGCTTCTGGATTATTTCCCCTCCGACTTCCTGACGGTAATCGACGAGTCGCACGTGACGATCCCGCAGCTCGAAGGAATGTACCACGGCGACGCGTCGCGCAAAAAAACGCTCATCGAATACGGGTTCCGACTGCCCTCGGCCGCGGACAACCGGCCCCTGCGGTTCGAGGAATTCAAAAAAAAGATCCACCAGTCGGTCTTTATGTCCGCGACGCCTGGCCAATATGAAAAAAGGACGAGTTCTCAGATAGTGGAACAAATAATAAGACCAACCGGCCTCATCGATCCCAAGATAACCATGCGCCCCGTGAAAGGCCAAATCCAAGACCTCATCCCCCGCATCGTCGAACGCGTTACTCGCAAAGAAAGAGTCCTGGTAACCACTTTGACAAAGCGTATGGCGGAGGATCTTTCGGAGTATCTCGGCGACGCGGGAAAGCTGGAGAAGCAATACAAAATACCAGATACTAAATACAAACTACAAGTTGCTTATCTCCACAGCGACGTGGACACCTTAGACCGGATCCGGATCCTCACGAAACTCCGGAAAGGGGAGATCGACGTCCTTGTGGGAGTGAACTTATTAAGAGAGGGGCTGGACTTGCCGGAAGTATCATTGGTCGCGATTTTAGATGCCGACAAAGAGGGATTTCTAAGGAGCGAGACGTCGCTTATCCAGACGATAGGGCGCGCCGCGAGGAACGTGGAAGGCGAGGTATTGATCTACGCCGACCAAATCACCGGTTCCATAGAGCGGGCGGTCGGAGAAACGGAACGCCGCCGTAAGATCCAGATCGCTTACAATAAAGAACATGGCATAACCCCCAAGACGATAATCAAGGAGATAAAAGACATACTTCCAACCGAGGAGATACTGAACCTCGAAACGAAGCCGCTCCCGAAATCGAAGACCATTCTCGAAAAGCTCATAAAACAAAAGGAAAAAGAAATGAGAGAAGCCGCTAAGAATCTGGATTTCGAACTAGCGGCATTATTAAGAGACGAAATAAAGATACTCTCAAAGAAAGCGCAGAGGAATTCTTAATTTTTAATTTTATAAATAATTTTTAAAAGTTTATTATAATAAGAATATGAAAATAAACATTGAAAGCACGGGACTCGATTTGACGCCGTCGATCAAAACCTACATAGAGAAGAAGCTGGCCCCGCTCGGGAGGATCATCAAGCGATTTGAGACGAAGGGGGAAGTGACCGCCTTCGTGGAGGTAGGGCGCTCCACTAAGCATCACAAACACGGCGACGTGTTCCGGGCTGCCGTAGACATAGAGCTGCCCGGGAAAAAGCTCTTTGCCGAGAACGAGAACGTCAACCTCCGGACCGCCATCGACATGGTCAAAAACAAGGTGAAGGACGATCTTCAAAAATTCAAAGAAAAAACCGTAGACCAAAGCAAGAGAAAGTAGTTCTGGCTTTGACCTTTGCAGAGTTTAGTATTAAACTCTGCTTGTATATTCCTAGGGGGAACGAACCGAGGAGCAAGTTGCGCTATACAAAAACAAATCCTAATTTAAAAATTCTAAATCCTAAATAAACCCAAATAATCAAAATGCCAAATTTTAAACGCGCTGTTTTGGTCATTATGATTCTTGATTTCGGTCATTATTTAAGATTTAGTGCTCAGGATTTGGAATTTCAAACCTATGACCAATAAAATAACCATAAAAGGCGCCCGTGAACACAACCTCAAGAACATAAATCTCGAAATACCGCGCGACAAGATGATAGTCATGACCGGACTTTCCGGTTCCGGCAAATCATCCCTGGCCTTCGACACCATCTTCGCCGAAGGTCAAAGGAGGTACGTTGAATCCCTTTCGGCCTACGCCCGACAATTCCTCGGCCGCCTCGACAAGCCGGACGTGGACGAAATAGAAGGATTATCCCCGGCCATATCCATAGACCAAAAGCACCATTCGGCCAATCCGCGCTCGACGGTCGCGACCATAACGGAGATCTACGATTATCTCCGCGTTCTTTTCGCGCGAGTGGGAAAACCGTACTGCCCGAAATGCGGCCGGGAAATAAAAAAAATGACCCAGGAGGAAATAGTGGACATCGCCATCCAGATATACAAAGAGACGAAAGAAAAAAGGAACATGGTGGTCCTGTCTCCGGTCGTGCGCGGACGGAAAGGGGAATACTATCAAATGCTTTACGACTTTCTGAACGCCGGCTTCTCGGAGGTCAGGGTGGACGGGAAACTCATGAGCCTCCGGGAACGGATCGACCTCAGTCGTTACAAGCAGCACTCGATCGATCTCGTCATCGACAGAATACCGTCGGGGCTGGATTTTGCGAACAAGGACGACCGCGCCCGGCTCGCCGAAAGCATAGAAAACGGACTGAAGTACGGCAATGACGTCGTTACCATAATAACCGACAAGGAAGTTTCCCTTTCGGCCAAGTACACCTGTCCCGTGGACGGATTTTCGTTCCCTGAGATCGAACCGCGGCTCTTCTCGTTCAACAGCCCGTTCGGCGCCTGCGAAACCTGTCACGGATTGGGAGTTGAAAATCCCTGGTCGGAAAAGATATGTCCTACCTGCCTCGGAAGACGATTAAAAGAAGAAAGCTTGAATGTCCTTATAGACAACAAGAACATAACGGAGGTTACCGCCTTTTCAATAAACGATTCGTACGATTTTTTCACGAAACTCGAAACGAAGCTAAAAAAAAACGAAAGCCTGCTCATGATAGCCGAAGTACCGATGAAGGAGATAAAAAACCGCCTCAAATTCATGATCGACGTTGGACTTGAATATCTTACGCTCGACCGGCGCGCCGGTACTCTTTCGGGAGGCGAATCGCAAAGAATCCGCCTGGCATCCCAGATCGGTTCGCGCCTCGTGGGAGCCCTTTACATACTGGATGAGCCGACCATAGGTCTTCACCAGAGGGACAACGCCAAACTCATCCAAACCCTGAAAAACCTGCGTGATCTCGGAAATACCATCATAGTCGTCGAGCACGACGAGGACACGATACGCGAGTCGGATTACCTCGTCGACATTGGTCCGGGAGCCGGCATACACGGCGGTAAAGTGGTGGCGGCAGGGCCCATACCGGAGATACTGAAGGATAAAAAACAAAAATCCCTCACGCTTGATTACCTCCGAGGCGAAGAATTCATAAGCATCCCAAAAACTAGGAGGAGCGTTTCCAAAACGCATGAATATCTCAAGATAAAGGGCGCCACGGAAAATAATCTTAAAAATCTGGATGTCGAGATACCGCTCCGAAGATTCACAGCCGTAACCGGCGTATCCGGCTCCGGCAAGAGCACGCTTGTTTACGACGTCCTTTTTAAAAACCTGTCAAATAAGTTCAACGGCTCCCACATGAAGGCCGGACAATACAAAAGCCTGACCGGCACGGAATACATAAATCGGATAATAAACATAGATCAATCGCCGATAGGCCGGACGCCGCGCTCCAATCCCGCCACCTACGTCGGCGCCTGGGGACCGATACGTGATCTCTTCGCTTCCACACCCGACGCGAGAGTCAGAGGCTATAAGCCCGGCCGTTTCAGTTTCAACGTGAGGGGTGGGCGGTGCGAAAATTGCGAAGGCCATGGCGTCATAGCAATAGAAATGCATTTCCTGCCGACGGTCTACGTGACTTGCGACGTCTGCAAAGGTAAGCGCTTTGACCGGGAAACGCTGGAAGTCGAGTATAACGGCAAGAACATATACGGGATCCTCGAAATGACCATAGAGGAAGCTATCAAGTTCTTTGAGGACATCCCCTGGCTTTACGATAAACTGAAGATCTTGGGCGAGGTAGGTCTCGGCTACCTTAAGCTCGGTCAATCGGCAACCACATTGTCCGGGGGCGAAGCTCAAAGAATAAAGCTGGGAGCCGAGCTAGGCAAACGGGACACGAGAAAAACTTTGTACCTCCTCGACGAGCCGACGACGGGACTTCACTTCGCCGACGTCAAAAAACTAATAGAGGTTATCCAGAAACTCGTCGACAGGGGAAACACCGTAGTTGTCATTGAACACAATCTGGACGTAATAAAGACGGCCGATTGGATTCTGGACCTCGGCCCGGAGGGAGGCGAAAAAGGCGGCAAGATAATAGCCGCCGGGACTCCGGAAGTCATTTCCAAGAAAGCCGGCAGTTTCACGGGAGAATACCTCAGAAAAGTTCTTAAAAGTTAGCTTTTAAGAAC
>CAYQPG010000029.1:0-5145 GCA_964419525.1 uncultured Candidatus Saccharibacteria bacterium
CGTTTAATTTTTTGAAGCTGTCCTCCAGTTCCTTCAAGACGGAGGTGGATCGGAGAGCCGCGGCTGGATGGTAGAGCGGCATGACGATTCTCTTTCCCCACCAGAATATTTTTCCCTGGTCGCGGGATATCTTTCCTTCCGGCAAAAAATAACTCATTGAAAACCTGCCCAGGGTCGCTATTATCTTAGGGTCTATTATTTCTATCTCTTCCTTCAAATAAGGGCGATAGCTTTCTATCTCCTCCGGGAAAGGATCGCGGTTGCCTGGCGGACGCCTTTTCACGATATTTGTTATGTAAACTTCGCCGCGTTTCATGCCTATGTCGGATATCAGTCTGTTCAGGAGCTTCCCGGCGCGGCCGACGAATGGCCTCTTTTCCTTGTCTTCATAGAAACCGGGCGCTTCACCTATGAACACTATCTCCGCTGACGAATTACCTTCGCCGAAAACTAAATTGGATTCAAGGAGCGGCATATTGCTCCTTTCCTCAAGTTCCCTCTTCACTGCCGCCAGTTTTTCTTCGTTGTCCATCAAATGATCTTCTTTATTTCCGGTATCAGATCGGTCTCTTTGATCTCCCACTGTTTGTAGGATTTAAAATCTTTTACGGTCACCGTGTTCTTCAATATTTCATCCTCGCCTATTATGATCACCGCCTCGTAATTGTTCTTGAGAGCGAAAGAAAGCTGGCCTTTCAGCGTCTTCTCGCGTCCCAAATAAACCTCGGAAGGTATTCCGTTGACCCTGAGGAGCGAGATAGTCCTTTCGACGGTCGGTACCGCTTTTTCGCTGAAATTCAAGATCATCACCTTGGATGCGCGGCCGACGTCGGCCATGAATCCGAGTTTTTTTATCGCGAAGAACATTCTGTCAACGCCGACCGAAACACCCACGGCCGGCAGGTCATCGCCGCCCATTTTGGTCATCAGGCCGTCATAGCGCCCTCCCGAGAAGACGCTGCCTATTTCAGGCGAGTCCAAAAGAATGGTCTCAAAAACGAAACCGGTGTAGTAGGAAAAACCTCTGACGGTCGAAAAATCGAATGACCACTTATCGTCGGGAACGCCGAAAGATTCAAGGTGCGAAACGAGCTCCTTCATTTCGGCGAATCCCTCGCGAGCCTCGCCGACCGACAATTTCTCTTCGGCTAATTTCAAAACCTCCTTATTGTCCTTGGCTTTGACGTCGAAAAACTTCATTATCTTTTCCGATTCCTCTTTGTCCAAACCAGCGCCATCCTTATCGGACAACTCCTTAAGGACTCCGGACCGTCCTACTTTATCCAGCTTGTCGATGGCCCGAAGGACGTCCTCCAGTTTTTTATCCGGGAATCCCGCATATTTAGGGAGGCCGTTCAGTATTTTCCTGTTGTTTATTTTTATCAGGAAATTTTGGAAACCCAAAGAAGACATTGTCTGATTCATCAGAGCGATTATCTCCGCGTCGGCCATTATGCTCCCTGAGCCGACGGTGTCGGCGTCGAACTGCAAGAATTCCCTGTATCGTCCGGCTTGAGGTTTTTCCCCCCTCCAGACCTTACCAATTTGATACCTTTTGAACGGAAATGTTATTTCATTCGGATACGACGATACAATCCTAGCCAAAGGAACAGTGAGATCGAATCTGAGAGCCAGATCTTCGCCGCCGTCTTCTTTTTTGATCCTGAATATCTGCTTCTTGAAGCCGGCGTCGCCGCCGGTCAGCGTCCGCTCCTCTTCAATGGACGGCGTATCCATAGCCAAAAAGCCGAAGAGCTCAAAACTCCTTTTCACGGTGTCTATCATCTTATTCCTGATACTTTCTTCCTCCGGCAGATAATCGTTGAATCCGGAAGGCAGACCGGGTTTTAACTTATTCATTGCAACATATTAATTCTACTCTGTAACATTAAATGTGAGCAAGCGTATTCCCTTAAAGACAGCGACGCGTTGTCTAAAGGCCGAAGTAAAGAGTGGAAAAACATGTCCAAAACTAAAGTATTCTTGGGAACAGGCAGTCTCATCATTGGTCTCACTTTTTCTTCTCTCGCCTTCGCCCAAGTTGCCTCATCGACGCCGGAAGGATTCATTCATTTCTATCGTTCCGGGCATTTCAAGGCCCAAGGTGTCGTCTCAAGCGTTAATCAGTCTTCGTTCGATCTCGCCGTCGGCGGATTGAGAATAACGGTCAACGTCGGGAAAGACACCCAAGTCATTACTCCTGCAGGCGCCGAACTGGGCGATATCGCCGGCATCAATGACGGCGATATGGTGGAAGTTTCCGGGAAAACGGCCAGTGATGATCATACTACCGTGGACGCCGGAAGAATTGAAGAAGGATCCCTTCAAGAAGGTAATGCAGATTTCTACGGCACCGTATCCAACTTGACGTCAAACAGCTTTACGCTCATAACGGCCCGAAATGACAAGGCTTACATAGTTACCGCGACTCCCAGTACGATAGTTTCCGTGAACGGCCAAAAATCTCATTCGTTCGCCGATTTAAAGGATGGTTCTCACGTTAGGATACGCGGCATTTGGGGTCAAAACAATTCTTCCATAACGGCCACTCGCGCCATCGTATGGCTCCCACGAAGCAAGTTGTCAGACGATCCGTCATCACATTCATAAAAACTGCCTGACACTTTTAACAACCCCCCTCTCTTACGACCAGGGGGGTTGTCATTTAAGTCATATTAAGCTCACGAGATAGACGCAGGCTACGATAAGAGCGAAGGCGAAAGTCAGCCAGCCGAAAGTATTGGCCAAGTGCCCGTTCGCCTTATCGCGCATTATCTCCTTGTTATTGGCTATCTTCATTATTACGAAGACTATGGGCGGGGTTATAAGCGTATAGAGGACAGCTGTGTAGATCAGGGCCGCTATCGGATCGACTTTCAAAAACGTCATGGTGACTCCGACCAGGGTCGAGGCGATTATTACCACGTAGAAGCTTTTGGCTTCGCGCCAGGTCTTATTCATCCCCTCCCGCCAATTAAACACCTCGGAGAGCATGTAGCCAATGCTGCCGGAAAGGACCGGCACCGCTAGGAGTCCGGTACCTATTATCCCCAGACTGAAAATTACGAAGGCATAAGGACCGAGAAGCGGCCTCAGAACGCTCGAGGCTTGTTCAAAACTGATTATGAGCTGCGGTCCCTTCAAAACCGCGAGGCCTCCGGCCGACACGAGGATGAACCACGTGACCATTTCCGAGAAGATCATGCCAAAGATAGTATCTTTTCTCAGGTGCTTCAGTTCGTTCTTAGTCACCAGGAACCTTTTCAATTTTCTTTCGGTTTTTTCTTCGTCCCTGTCCTCGACCTCCTCGTCGGCCTGCCAAAAGAAGAGATAAGGAGAAATGGTGGTGCCGAAGAACGCCGCGACGAGCATGATAAAGTCTTTATTGAGAACTATGCTCGGCAGAAACGTGGCCCGCAACACTTCTCCCCAGTCGATCTTGATGTAGAGGGCCGCCGCCACGTAGAAGAAAAGCGAAATGGTGAGCCACTTCAAGACGCTCGCGAATTTGGGGTAGGAAAGGAAAACCGTGGAAACGAGTACGACAAGCGCGGCGAGCGGCACCCAAAAGAGCCTGGAGATCGGGATCATATTCTCCATAACCGTCCCTACGGCCAAAAGGTCCGCTCCTATATTCATGGTTATGACCACGACCGATATGATGGCTATGAAGTAAAGAAAGGCTTTCGAATAGTGGTCCTTTATGATTCTCACGAGACCCTTGTCGGTCACGTACCCTATGCGGCCGGCCATTTCTTGGATCGAAATCATGAAAGGCAAAGCGAGGAACGCGAGCCAGAGTATCTTGAAACCGTACAAAAAACCCGACTGGAGGTATGTTAAGATACCAGACGGGTCATCGTCGGCGGCACCGGTTATTATCCCCGGTCCTACCTTGCTGCCTATTTTCTTTATTCTCTTGAAAAGAGAGAGCTTCATTTATTGGGTTCCGCCAATCATCCCTGTGGTTTCACCGAGAGAAGTTCCACTTCGAATATCAAAGTCGAGTTAGGCGGTATGAGGCCGTTCCCCACATCCTGGCTGCCGTATCCCAAAGACGGCGGTATGACGAGTTTTCTCTTGCCGCCGATCTTCATGCCGATAATGCCTTCGTTCCACCCCTCGATGACCTGCGGCGGATTCGCGCCCACGACGAATGAGAATCCTTGATTCCCGTGATTGGCGGACGCGTCAAAGACCTTGCCATCCGTCAAGGTTCCCACGTAGTTCACCGTCACCATATCGCCGGCCACGGCTTCCGTCCCGGTTCCCACGACCTCGTCTGTTATCTGGAGTCCATCGGGTAATGTTTTTGTTTCCATGGTAGTTTGACTTTGATTGGTTTGATTATTTTGACTGTTTTGATTAGCTGGGGCGGCGTTCGGCGCAGTGTTTTTGCTGCCAGCGAGGATCACGACGATGATCGCGACGATAACGACGCCGACCGCGCCGATAATTATGTTTTTATTTTTTTTGTTTTCCGTGTTCATTTGATGCTCAGGATCTGCGAGAGCTGCGGCTTGTCAAAGCCGATTACGTAATCAGGGTCGGAATCTTCGTAAAATATCTCCGTGACCGGCACTCCCATCTGTCCGGTCTTCTTAACCATCTCCTGGCCTTCGGCTTGGTTCTGATCCACAAAGACCTCCTCATAAGACACTTTATTCTCGTCGAACCAGGCTTTTTCCATCTTGCAATAAGGACAGCTCATCGTTGCATAAAGCTTTATCTTGGAAGGCTTCAAATCGGGAACGCCGGCCGAACCGTTAACGAGGTTCTTGATCTTCTTTTCAACGTCTTCCGCCACGTGCGCCACTTCTTCGTTCTGAGCCACGCTTCCGAGTATCGAGCCGCGGCCGGCCCCTACCGTCACATTACCGTCTTTTTCCAGAACGGCGACGGCCGAGGGAATGAAATTCACGATGTTCGGATCGACCGACAACACGGAATCGGTCCAGTTCTCTTCGGAAAAGTAAACGACAGTGCCTTTGACCTTTTTAAGGCCGATTTCCCCCAAGACCTTCAATCCCGACTTCTCGGCGTTATTTTTGACGTTTTTTACCGTCTCGGCAAGGCCGAACTTGCTCTTTCTGAAATAAGAAAATGTCATATGGCTCCATTTTACACCGAGGTCCCTTTCCAATG
>CAYQPG010000030.1:0-4960 GCA_964419525.1 uncultured Candidatus Saccharibacteria bacterium
GCTCCAAGTTTGAGAAAGCAAAAAAGCTGGGAATTAAGATATTGGACGAGGAGGAGTTCAAGAGGTTGATTAGCTAACTAGCTTTATAATTTCAAAATCCCAATTCCAAATGCCAAATCAAATCAAAATGACTAAATGTCAAATTTGAACTTTGGATTTTGGCATTGATTTGAAGTTTGTTATTTGAGCTTTGGCATTTTTCGGATATAATATTTCCATGTTGACGAAAAAGGATTTGGAAAAATTGGCGGACCTTGCAAGGATGAAGATCGGGGAGGCCGAGGAAGAGAAGCTTCTGTGCGACTTAGAGGGCATTCTTGGCCATTTTGAAGAACTTAAGGCGCTCGACACGGATAACGTGGAACCGATGAACGGCGGCACTATGTCCGTGAACGCGTGGCGAAGCGATGAGATTGTCGGCCGACTGGACGGTCAAAAGGCGCGCGAGGAATTTCCGGATGCCGATAACGATTATTTAAAGGTTCCGCCCGTCTTTAACGCGGATGAAGATTGATTAAAATGGATCTAAACAAGCTCACAATCAAAAATCTCAAAGAAGGGATGATCAAGAAGGAGTTTTCTGCCGTCGAGGTTGCGGGGCGTTTTTTGGACGAGATAGACAGGAAAGACGGCGAGGTTAAAGCTTATTTGAGCGTTTTCAAAAACGAAGCTCGAACTGCCGCTGCCGGCGTCGACAGAGACCTGACGGAAGGCGGCATTAAGTCGCTCCAAGGCGTGCCGATGGCCATAAAAGACAACATGCTCATAGAAGGTTTTAAAGTGACTGCCGCTTCCAAGATACTGGAAAAATACGTAGCCTCCTATGACGCGACGGTAATAAAGAAACTTAAGGCGAACGGAGCCGTGTTTCTAGGCAAAACCAATCTTGACGAGTTTGCCATGGGCTCTTCGACCGAGAACTCTGCTTTCTTTGCCACGAAGAATCCGCGCGATCTGACAATGGTTCCCGGCGGCTCTTCCGGCGGTTCGGCGGCGGCCGTCGCCGCGGGAGAGGCCCTCGTCGCTCTTGGTAGCGATACGGGCGGTTCCATTCGGCAACCGGCGGCCTTCTGCGGCATCGTGGGTTTTAAGCCGACTTACGGCACCGTCTCGAGGTTTGGATTAATAGCCATGGCGTCGAGCTTGGATCAAATAGGGCCAATGGCTAGGACCGTGGAGGATGCCGAGACGATTTTTGAGAATATATCCGGAAGGGACGAACTGGACTCGACGACTGTCGACTATTCTCATGAAAGGATAAGCGATCTTGAAAGCATAAGAGGACTGACGGTGGGATTGCCCAAAGAGTATTTCATAGCCGGGCTGGACAAGGAAATTGAAAATGGGGTCGGTTCGGCCGTTGAAAAGCTGAAAAGTTTAGGCTTAAGGTTCAAGGAAATAAGCTTGCCTCACACCAAGTACGCGCTTTCTTGTTATTATATCGTGATGCCCGCTGAAGTGAGTTCCAATCTGGCCCGCTTTGATGGCATACGATACGCAAGGAACAAATCGTTGGGATCGCTTCACGATCTCTATGTCGAGAACAGGGGAGAAGGGTTCGGTCCGGAGGTCAGAAGAAGGATCCTTTTGGGGACATTCGTTTTGTCGGCTGGTTATTACGATGCTTATTATGCCAAGGCGCAGAAGGTCAGGCGCTTGATCAAAAACGACTTTGACGAAGCCTTCAGGGAAGTTGACGTAATACTCTCGCCGGTGACGCCCACCACGCCTTTCAAGTTCGGGGAGAAATCCGGCGATCCTTTGCAGATGTATCTTTCCGACGTTTTCACGATACCAGCCAATATGGCCGGGATACCAGCCATTTCCATACCGGTCGGCGGTGATCTCAAGGTGCCGGTGGGATTCCAGCTTATGGGCAAGAGATTTGAAGACAATAAAATCCTGGCTCTCGGCAGGCTTTACGAAAAGAATTAAGGTTTTAAAAAACAAAAAGGTTATTCCGTGATGGGAAGAGCAACCCTTGATTACTTTGCGCAGCCGGCCGGACTCGAACCGGTAACCCTCGCCGTGACAGGGCGATGCTCTAACCAATTGAGCTACGGCTGCATAAAATCTCATTTCATATTATTTTAAATGTCGGATTTTGGCAAACTTCACCGCTAAGGCGTTGGTCCGGCCGAGGCCCTTTTGACGTACAGGAATCCATCGGTAAAACCGAGGATGAATGCCAGTAAATTTACGGTAAGTTGATATACGAAGACGAAAACTATGAAAATCAACCAGCTGAACGCTGCCGGCGCGCTGCCAAGAACGTACAAAACCAGGCTGGTCGTGATGGCGTAATCCACTTGATCGAATACCGGCAGGTTGCCGCCTTCCGGTATGTTCCATCTCCTTTTAAAGAAACTGTTTATAAGGGAACCGCCCAGCACTGACAGGCCCATTATTATTCCCAGATCGCCGTTGCCTTGAAGGTATCCAACCGCCCAGCCACTTAGAATCATGATTGACGATCCCACCATGGTTTTATTGTTGCCTAATATCCTTTTACCGTTCCACTTTAATCCGCCGTCGACCGGCCAGCCGTACAGAGTGTCGTTCTTTTTCAGAAAAAAATAACAGAAGATCGCCGCTGCCGTGTTGGCTATCCAAGCCGGGGCGGTGAAATAAATCGTTCCAATTATCGACGGCATGATATAGAATAATTATCGTGCTAGGGGGTAAAGTTTTCAAACGTGAATACGCCGTAGCCGCCGCTGCCGTCTTTCTGGCGGGCGCTCTCGCCGTGTTCTCCGGCGGCTTTCTGAGCTTTCTTCATCATTACGTCAATATAATAGCCACCGGGCGGTCCGACGTTAAAGTGTTGGGCCTGCTTTTTTGGCTTTTTTTAATATTTACTCTGCCTCTTTTCAAAGCTTTTAGATCCGGAGGCCGCATCGATAAAGGGCTATTGGAACGACTCGTCGTTCTCGGCGTCGTCATAAGCCTTATCGGGACCGTCCTGTCTTTGGTCATAATTGCCGATCACGGGCTTCCGCTTGGCGGCAGTTTCTATGCCGTGAGCGGCAATAATTTCAGTTTCAACAGTTTGGCCCATACTCACGTGCTGAAACCGGCCGTCAGCGCCTTTCAATCGGTATTTCCCAACGCGGACGCCGGCGGAGCCTGGTTTTACGCTCTGTCGGAGGAATTTGGCGTTTCCGCTCAGTTATTAAACTTCATGTTCCTGTCCGTTCTCGTGATATTGGCGTGTTTGTCGTTCATGCTGCTGATCGCGTCGAAGGATTACGAGAGGCCGTCGGAAAAATTGTTCTACGGCGTACTGACGTTCGTTTTTTTAAAGAACGCGGTGGACGGGGGATTTTTGAATCCGGAATATCTCTTGACTCTTCTCTTCCTTTTGGCGGTTTTCCTGAAGAGGCCGGTTTGGGCATCAATGGCGTTGCCGTTCCTTGCGGTGTCCGGTCTCCTGTGGTCTTCAGATAATTTCATCATGGGGATAGTGCTCATATTCGCGTTGTATTGCTCTCTTGCGCTGTTTTCGGACACGCGCCAAGATCATCGCAATATCTATCTGGCCGGCGGATTGATCGTCTTCGTCGCCTTTTTGTATCTGGGGAGCAGTATTAAATTTTTCGGCCAAGATCTCGGGGCGGACATCGATGCGGGTAATAGTTATAAAACTCGTCTGCCGGCAGGCAAGACGGCTTACTTCGTTGACAAAAAAGACAACGCCGTACATTCGTTGATAGGCGAAAATACCGATTTGGGTGATTTCGTGAAAAGCAACGATGTTTCTTTCGACTCTTATGACGAATCGGTGAAGATCGACGGCGTGAATTGCCGCAGCGGCGTCGACGTCACGGTATTGAATAAATTGTCGGTGATAGGCCTGGACCCGTCTTTAATGTCGCACGGCGATCCAAGCGGGTGGATCAAGTACGAAGTTCTCGGTTCTGCCGGCGGCGAATATTTGTCGTTCAAAATAGATAATTGCCTCCCCAATTATTTAGGCTCGATACTCACGTTTATAAAAAAGTCGTTCCCCGGCAAAGCGGCGGTCATGGTCACTGTTTGAATCGCTTTAACTCGATGTGATTATGTTTACCGAACAAGTCCCGTCTTTGGCTTCTTGCGAGTTTTCGGTTCCGAGACTGTCGAGACAATAGGTATCGCCGCTGTTCAACGATACCGAAACGGCATAGGCGGTGCCGATGTTGCTGAACGTGAAACTGTCGCCGCCGCTCCTTGATATGTCGTCCGATATGTCGCTTATCAGCGGATCGTCGATCGAACCGCCGTAAACGCCGACCAGCGGGTCGTAAGTCGTTTCCATGTACGATCGTATTTGGTTCATGCCGGATACTATCCTCGTATCCTTGGCTTTATTTCTGGCAGGGCTCATGGCGGTCATGAGAAAAACGGACATGATCCCGATTATGGATATAACCACGAGCATCTCTATTAACGTAAACCCTCTTTTAACCACCCTCATGGCTCTTGTTTATTATACCAACATGCTGAGTGCGGCGAGAATGCAGCGGCTGCGGGGGCCGGAGTCGAACGTCGCTTTTATTTTGAGTGGTTGCGGTCACGCAACGCGAAAAGGGGTCGGGGAAGAGCGGAAGGGCTTCCCCGTGTCGGAAAAGATTAGAAACCGTGGGTGTCTAAAACGCAGAGGAACCGTCGCGATACGCGACAGTTCCTCGAGTATGTTGCGGGGGTGGAGTCGAACAACAGCGATTCGCTATGCAGCAAATCGCTGTTTTAAAACCCCTCGGTTTTAATATTTCCGCCAAGGGAGACCAAATGTTCTCCCTGCCCCACTCCCGTTCAAATCCGTCTCCGCGATAATTTAGCCCAACAATGAAACACCACTGAAAAGTGGTGTTTCATTGTTGGGTAGTTGCGGAGCCTGAACGCTGTTCGAACCTGTGTACCTATTCAACTTCAGCCGTTCAGCGATCTCATGGAGACATTCTTACAGAAAGAGGAGGGG
>CAYQPG010000031.1:0-4937 GCA_964419525.1 uncultured Candidatus Saccharibacteria bacterium
ACAGCGAAGATCGCGAGAAAGTATTTCATTGGGATCACATGCTTTCTATTTTCCAGACACCGGAATACTTGTTAAATTTGAGAAGTGCACTGTAATCAGCCATACCATCTTTATTGAGGACAGAAAACCAAGCGGTATCTGAATAAGACGACGACGCGTCATATACCGCCCGCGACAATATATCCGCTATTTCATCCAACTTCCCCTCGCTTTTCTTTTTTTCGATATCGGCCCGGTACTTCGCCCGCACGTCTGGATCATTGATATCAAGGAGCGTGTACCGCGATGCCAACTCCGCGTCGCCTTTCCGGAGCGCATCGATGAACATGCGGAGCGTTTCCTCCGGCGTTTTCCCGCCGATGGTATCCGCCCTCATATCAGCCTCATAGTCCTCTATCCACTTCTGGATTTTTGCCGCAGCAATCGCTTGGTCCTCCGGAGAAGAAACACCTTCCGAAGGAACGACAACCGCTTCTTGAACGCGATTCTGCAGTACGTAAACGCCGATGCCAACGATAATTAAACCCAGAAAGATACCAAAGAACAGCCATAATCCCCCGCTTTTTCGCATATTTTACTATTTACATGAATATTGAGATCGACTTTATGGCAAAAGAGCAACCCGCGTCACGAGTTGCTCTTTTACTTATCCCACTCTCATTGTATATCCCATGCTGACCGCGGCAACAGGAATTATCCCCAAAATTTCCGCCCCCCGCTCTCCTTTAACGAGAGCGGGGGGGCCTGAAGTCTGTGGATAAATAGCTCAATTGAACAAAAACACCCGGACAAGCCGGGCGTTTAAAATTTAAATTATATCGTTAGGCGCTTTTCTTCTCCAGGGCCGACCAGATGGCCAAAACGGCAACTATTATACCGCCGACCAAATAGTAAACACTCGAGGAAGAACCAGACAAGGCCATTATCACAAATATGACGCCTACGACGAAGTTAACCCACTGCTTCCACATGTATTTGTTTTTCATTTAATACTCGGCCTTTAGTTAAGTATAACACTTTTGTCCGCGACTTTATTATTCGCGGTTCGCTGTTTTTTTCCAGTTCCCGTTGTTCCTCACCCACGGACAAAGCAACGTCCCAAGCGTGCCCAAAACCAATATCACGAGCGACGCCCACCATATATTGACGTCCAAACCTTTAAGGGCGTAGATCGCGTAGACCACGAAGAGATACCAGACCACGAGATCCAAGATCCCCAAGACGAGATTTTTACCTTTCATATGAATTTGATAATTTTAACGGCCTTTTTTCTTTGAATTTCCAGATTTAAAGTTTAACCACGTACCACGAACCCAAAACGCCTTCGCCCAGCGTGTCACCCGGTGCTTTATCTTGAGCAAAATAGTAAAGCGGCATACCCTTCCAGGCGAACTGAATCTTGCCATTGTTGCCTTTGATAGTCCCGACATCCAGCGGAAGCATCGGCAAGTGGAGAGGCGCCGTGCCGGTGGCACTAATATCCAAACCGTAGGGCGGCCATTTATCGAGACACACGCCAGTGCACGTACTCACGTTCTTGGTATCGTGCGTGAACGTGTAGAGCGTCCGACCGTTTTCATCCGTAAGGTAGGTACCGATCGCGGCGTTAGTCCGCTCGGCGAAGAACGGCGACGGACCGACTGCTGATTGAGCAACCGCCGTGGAAGTCACACTTTCGGGCGTACTCGTCGTGACCGGCGCCATGGCCTGTTTCTTGGAACCGAACGCTTCCCACAGGACCACGGCCAAGATGGCTACTACTAAAATATAGATAAATTTCCTCATAGCTCTATTATAATATTTATATGAATAATTTAAACCTCGACAAGTCAAAGACCGCCCTGGTCGTAATCGACTTGCAAAAAGGCATCGTGGAGCGACAGACGGCTCCCTACTCGTCTGACATAGTGGTCGTAAACGCCGCCCGATTAGCCGACGCCTTCAGGAAGAACGCCATGCCGGTGTTTCTCGTTAGGGTAACGCCGTCGCCGGACGGCAAAGACGCTCTGCACCCAATATCCGATGCCGCCATGGCGATGTCGGCTTCCCAGCCGGACTGGGCGGAGATAGTCCCGGAAATGGGGCCCAAACCCGGAGATTTCGTCATAACCAAGCACCAATGGGGCGCTTTCTACGGCACCGAGCTTGATTTAGAACTCCGCAGGCGCGGCATAACAACCATAGTCCTCTGCGGCATATCGACCAATATAGGAGTCGAGAGCACGGCCCGATTCGCCTATGAATACGGCTATAACCAGATCTTCGCCGAAGACGCTTCGTCGGCCATGTCGGCGGAAGAACACGCGATGACCATGACGAAGCTTTTCCCCCGCATAGGCCTCATCAGAAAAACGGAAGAAATACTGTCGGCTCTATAGGTCGTTCCACGAAAGTGAAAAGCCGCTTGCGTAGGAACGCGAAGCGGCTTTCTGTTTGAGTAAACGGAAAAAAATTAAATTATGGTTCGAAGAACACGCCTTCCGTGACGCCATTCTTTACAATCGGCCGCCACGCGACTTTCTTGGCGGAAGAAGAAACGCACCAATTCTTCTGAGGTACGGCTATCTGCACCGAGAAGAAACTGGCTTTCCCGATGAGATCGGCTATCACGATGGAATCGTTGCCTTCCGGAACAAACTCCGTCCTTTCAGCCGTCACGTTATAAGCGACCCCCGGGACGAGCATCTCCACGTTTTTCCGTAGAGAATTGATCTCGAGCGATCTTCCGTTGTCTCTTTCTTCCGACTGTATTATCGGCATGGTGACCAGAAGCAGGAGAATCACGAAGATCATCCCGAAAACCAGTTGACTCGCCGATCTGTCGGGTATCTTCTCATTATGTTTTTTGAGTACGCTCTGGACCAGCGTTCTCGCTATCCATCCCAAAGCGAACCCCAGGAAGACAAAAAGCGCCATCAGCTGAACCATAAAACCTCCAAATTTAGTTAGTAATGGAAAGACCTGACATTTAAGTTAGTACTTAAAGGGATCGCATGTCAAACCATCAGTTTCGGCTATAATGTAATCAATGGCGCTCAATAATTCCATCGCCGAAATATTCTACGACATAGCCGAGTACTTGGACATGCAAAGCGTTCCGTTCAAGCCGCGGGCTTACGAGAAAGCTGCCAGTACAATCGAGTCGTTAGAAGAGGATATTTCCGAAACATACAAAAAGGGCGGCATCAAAGCCCTGGAAAGCATCCCCGGCATCGGCGCCTCGCTCGCGGAAAAGATCGAGGAACTTATCAAGACCGGCAAAGTAAAATATTACGAAGATCTTAAAAAAGGGATGCCGGTCAATATAGCTGAATTAAGGAAGGTTGAGGGACTTGGACCGCAATCGATCAAGAAACTCTACGATAAACTCAAGATCAGGGACATTAAGGACCTCGAGGAAGCCGCCCAAAAAGGGAAGATAAGGAGCTTGGAGGGCTTTGGGGAAAAAAGCGAACAGAAAATATTGAAAAGCCTGGGGTTTCTGAAAGGATCATCGGGACGGTTCATTCTCGGATTCATAATGCCCGACATTGAAGAAATACTCTCGCACATAAAAGAACAGAAGGGAGTCATAAAAGCGATCGTGGCCGGTTCGGTGAGAAGAATGAAGGAAACCGTCGGCGACATCGATATCTTGGTCGTTTCAGGAAACCCTAAACCCGTGATGGAACGTTTCACGAGTATGCCCGGAGTCGTTAAAATAACGGCCGCCGGCGACACTAAATCGGCCGTCAAGCTTCGCTCCGGATTGAATGTCGACCTCAGAGTGGTGCCCAGTGAATCCTATGGAGCCGCCCTCAACTATTTCACCGGCTCCAAAGCCCATAACATCGCTCTCCGGGAAATAGCCATAAAAAAAGGGATGAAGCTGAATGAATACGGACTCTTCAAGGTTAGCGGCAAAAAAGAAAGGTTTATAGCCGGTAAAAACGAGGAAGAATTGTACGAAGCCCTGGGGCTTCACTACATCGAACCAGAGATGAGGGAAAACATTGGCGAAATAGAACTATCAAAAGAAAATAAGCTGCCGAAACTTATAGGCTACGGCGACCTGAAAGGCGACCTCCAAGTCCAGACCGATTGGACCGATGGATCGGACTCCATCGAGACCATGGCCAGGGAAGCCGCGAAGCAGGGCCTGGAATATATCGTGATAACCGACCACACCAAAAGATTGGCCATGACGGGAGGATTGGACGAAAAAAAGATATTGAAACAAATGGAAGAAATAGACAAGGTGAACGATAAATTAAAAGAGAACTGGATAAGAATGACGGTGCTTAAAGGGAGTGAATGCGATATCTTGAAGGACGGCTCGCTTGATCTGCCGGACTCGGTACTTTCCAAGCTCGACGTAGTGGGAGTATCAGTGCATTCATACTTCAATCTGCCGCGCGAGGAACAGACAAAAAGGATACAAAAAGCGATGCAGAACAAGAATGCGGACATACTTTTCCATCCTACCGGCAGGATCATCCAAAAAAGGGAGGCTTACGACGTTGACATGGACGAGCTCATAAAGACGGCCCAAAAAACCGGAACGATAATGGAAATAGACGCTCTGCCGGAAAGACTGGACCTTAAGGATGAATACATAAGAAAATGCGTCGCGGCCGGGGTTAAAATGTCCATCGATTCCGACGCTCATTCCCCGATGCACTTCCAGTATCTGAGATACGGCATCGCCCAGGCAAGACGCGGCTTCGCCGAAAAAAATGACATCGTGAACACCTGGCCGCTCGAGAAAATGATAAAAATGTTGAAACGATAAATAATGAATTCTTTCATCGCGGTATCGGTTTCACTCCTCGCCGTAATATTGATCTTTTCGTTAGCCAGCGGGAATTTCACGAAATTACTGGAAACGATATCCGGTCTTCTGGATAATTCTGAACTGGTCTACGATTCGACCAAGGAAGAAGCGACTGATCGGGGTC
>CAYQPG010000032.1:0-4920 GCA_964419525.1 uncultured Candidatus Saccharibacteria bacterium
GAGGTCGGGGGTTTCATGTGCGCAGGGTGAGAGTCGAACTCACGAGGCCATATAGACAATTGATTTACAGTCAATCCCCGCCCCCTACGGGTCTACCTGCGCAAACCTAATTTTATAATGCTCAATAAGCTCTTTAATTGCAAGTAGTAATTTCTTATCCATGTATCTTATGTGAACCATTCCGTAACGCATTTTGCGACCGTCTTTCTTGAAATCCTGCCTGATGTACGGCTTTATAAATTGTTTCCTGCCGATGCCAGACAAACCACTCCAAAATCTAACGAGTTCATCAACATTCTGGTCGGCATAACAGTACAGCAAGACCCTGAATTTGCTCTTATCGAGTTCAAAGGTTGAATGCATGAAATTCAGGAAAATTTTTACCATTACGGGATCACTATTGGTAAAATCAAGCACCGAACCTTTCTCCGACTTGTACCCTTCCCCCCAATACAACATGGCTCCGGCTAACTTCAGCGCTTCTGCGTTCCCTGAGAGACGCTTATGCCATTTGAACGAGGGGGCTTTTTTCTCAAACCTCAAACGGTTCATCTCTCCGTAATCACGTCTCGGGAGATCATATTTTCTCATGAAATGCACTACCGCATGGATCGACACTCCCAATCGCTCGGAAATTTCCCGCATGCACATCTTGTCCAGATAATAGAACTTTTTAATCAAATTAATCCTATCAGAAGATATGCTGGCCATTACGATAATTTTAAAACCTTCCTCAGTAATAGTCAACCAAATTAGTACACAATAGGAATGCAATTGACCGCTCTGCCACCTGCGCATTTACCAACCATATTCTAACAACCTCCTAAAGGAAATTCAAATTATTTCCGACTGAACCCTGTCGGAAGAAGTTACAAAATAACCAAGAGAGCCGCGTCGCCGAGCCAGGTCCCCCGAGCGAATGCGAGGCCGGGTGGCGAGGAGCGCGCGAACGAGGATTATTTTGACTTCTGAAGGCTCGGGTGAAGGAGGAGATCGTTTGAATTTCCCTACTCTCCCTTCTTCTCTTCCTGCTCCGGCAGCGTCGTCGTCTTCGAGGCGTCTCTCTTAAACTTGCTTAGTTTGCCTTCTATGAAATTGTTCAGTTGCAGGAGCCAGACCTTGGATTTTCTTAAAAATTTCTCCAGGAACGATTTGAGGAATTCATCGCTTTTCTCCACGTATCCCATGAGTCGCGCGCTTCTCTTGGCTTTCAACGCGTCGATCTCTTCGTCCGCGATTCGGGGAAGAGCTTCGGCCATTAAGTAGACCAGGAAAGCCAGGGCTGCCATTATTACTATTTGAATTATGAAACGGACCATTGTTTGAAATCAAACCTCGTATCTCATGAATCTCTCCACTTGTATGTTCTCACCAACTTTGGCCATTGTTCCCTTTATCATGTTGCCGACCGTAACCGATTCGTCCTTTATGTAGGGCTGATTCAGCAGAGCCTCGACATTCTCCGGCGACATAGCCGCTATCTGCATGGCAAGTTCATGAGCGAGCGATTTGAACGGCTCGGACCTGACCACGAAATCGGTCTCGGCCCTTATCTCCATAAGGACGCCGACCCTGTCGTTGTGCACGTAGGAATAGACGAGACCAGCGCCGGTTTTTCTTTCTTTTTTGGACTCAGCCTTAGTCAATCCCCTCTCTTTTATTATGCCCACGGCCTTGTCCACGTCACCCTTGGCCTCTTCCAGCGCTCTCTTACACTCCATGACTCCGGCGCCGGTCATTTCTCTTAATTTTATAATGCTGCCATCCATGGCGATTCGCGATTTTTAAATTTATTGGCTGACCTTGACCTCCGATCTGAGCGCGCTCAGTATCCACTCCACGCTCGCTTTAGCGTGGTCGTTGGCGAATATTGGATGCTTTACCAGGTCGGGATCATCATCCGTATCCATAATGGCTACCACGGGAATATGCAATTTATTGGCTTCGGCAACGGCTGTATTGTGCAATACCGAATCGACTAAAAAGATCGCATCGGGTAATCTGGTTAATTTTTTCAATCCCTCGAAATTCCTGGAAAGTTTCCCTATCTCCTTCGAAAACTGCAATTGTTCTTTCTTGGTGTATTTGGCGAGTTCACCCGATTCCATCTTAGATTTCAAGTTCTCGTAGTAATCCATCCTTTTCCTTATGACGGCAAAGTTGGTTAAAGTCCCCCCCAACCATCGAAAGTCAACGTAAGGCATCGAGAGTTCTTCGGCTATGGTCTTGATGGATTCCTTGGCCGGAGCTTGAGTTCCGACGAACAACACCAAACCGCCGCTCTGTAATTTCTCCTTTAGAAATTCGGCTGTTTTATTGAAACTTTGGACCGTCGCCTCGGGATCCAAAAGTTCTATTTCGTTCCTTCGGCCGCCGATGAATTTTTTCATCTGCGGATGCGTTTTCGTCTTCTTATGGCCGTAAAAAATCCCGAACTGGGCCATTTCAACAATCTTATCCTGATCTTCAACGTTCAACATAAGTAAGTACAATATTACAGAAAACTACTGAAATTGTCAAAGAAGGAAATTTAGTTTCACTTCGCAAACACGCTATGCTAAACCCCAGCGAGGTTTGGCCGCTCGCTCTCGACCTCGCTCATGAGAAAGAACGACATTGTCCGTGCGGCAGCTCTCAGAACCGCAATTAGCTTAGTATCCGATGGATATCGGATCAATTGCGGTGAGAGCGCAGGGCGGCATTTGCCGCCGGAGCAAGTGAACACCCGATGCCGGTAGGATAATATTGTTCTTCCTCATACCATGCCCGCTCGGCCTCCGAGACGGTTTGCTCAATAAAACTAAATTTCCTTCTTATTATTTTCCTCCCTCCACTCTTCTATTTTCTCATGGTCGCCGGAAAGCAAGACTCCCGGCACTTTCCATTTCCCGAATTTTTCCGGGCGGGTATAGACTGGATATGAACCTTTCACATCCTCCAATGATTCGTATTTACCCAAAACTCCCGGCAGATAACGGCTTACCGCTTCGGTAACCATAAGCGCCGGCAGCTCTCCGCCGGCGAGAATGAAATCGCCGAGCGAGATTTCTTCATCGGCGACGTGCTGCGCCACCCGCTCATCAACCCCCTCGTACCGCCCGCAAATGAAAATAATATCTTTATATTTTGACAAACGTCTGGCTTCTTTTCGAGTGAATATCTTTCCCCGCGTCGAAAACAAAATAACCCTTGTCTTCGCTTTTTTGGATTTTGATCTTAAAATCGAATTGATCGCCGCAACAATCGGTTCGACTTTGAGAGTCATTCCAGGCCCGCCGCCGAACGGTCGATCATCTACTTTTCGGCGCGATCCCAACCCGAATTTCCGGAGATTCACCAGATCAAATTTAACTATTTTTTTCTTCTCGGCCCGGCCTAAAATAGAGGCGCGCAAATAATTATCGATAGCCTCCGGAAACAGCGTAATAATATGGAATGTCGTCATCTTTACTTAGAATAATACATTATTTCATGGTTTTTTCTCATCTTCAACAAGAGCATTGCCCTTTCGCTCTTATGGCCTCCGCGCGTCAAAATAATCATCGCTCGCACTCTCCTCGCCACCCGACTCGCTATCCGGCGGGGGGCCTGGCTCGGCACGCGGCTCGCTCGGTTATTTTATAACACCCTCCGGCAATATTTACTCAAGAACAATGCTCTTGTTTTCCTAAAATAAAGTATGATCTACAACAATCCGTTCCCCCTTGAGCCGACTTCTGAGGGAATAGTTATAAACACCCGAGCCCTGCATGCGCAGGCATGGATGAGGAAGGAATGATCAAAATATCGCTTGTTTGAATCCCGAATCCGCCTATGAGGCGGGAAGGTCGAGTTCGATAGTTTGCGGTCTGATTCCGACGAAGCGATCGGGGTTGTTTATCTATTCCTGAGGCAGGAGGCGAGAGGAAGAACGGATTGTCAAAAACAAACCGCCCCGAGTTCTTCGGGGCGGTTTCAATTTCTTTTCTTAGTTTCTTAGTTCCTTTCCTCGTTTCTCTCGCGGTTTCTCGTGCTGCCTTCCGGCTCTTCTATTTTAAGATTGACCCGGGCGTTGTTCTTAATACCGACGATTCGGAGAAGCGTTCTTATCGCTTTGGCGGTCGAGCCTTGACGGCCGACTACCTGGCCCATGTCCTGAGAATTGACCTTCAAGGACAAAAGAACACCCATTTCATCAACGCGCCTGTCGATCTGAACATCTTCCGGATGGTCAACTATTGACTTAACCAGACTTTCCAAGAAATCCTTGTCTCTCGTATCCTGCATATTTGTTAAAACTGTTTCTTGCTGTCAAATCTCGACCTTTCAACCTTATTATCAGTATACAGTATTTTATCTATGAAACGTTAGGCGGCGGGCTGTTCCACCGTTTCTTCCGATTTAATATCCGCCTTTGGAGGCTCAACTTCTTGCTTTTTTTCGCTTTCCGGAGCTTTAGCTTCGATCTTCGGTTTCTGGTGGACTGGTATCTTTTTGGCGTCTATCACGCCTTCCCTCACGAGCAAATTGTGAACGCTCGGAGTCGGCTGAGCGCCAACCTTTATCCAGTAGGCGGCTTTTTCTTTGTCTATTTTAACCTCGTTGGTTCTCGGGTTCATCCAGCCCAAATCTTCCACAAACCTGCCAAAAACCTTATACCTCTTCTCCGAAATTATAACCCTGAAAGAAGCTTGGTGTTTCTTGCCTATTCTCTTAAATTTAATGGCTAACATGGCTTTGTATTTGGTATCTAGTATTTGGTATCTAGTATTTTGTATCTTGTAGGTTGTATCTTAACTTTTCGGCTTCTAATTGTCAATCCAGCCCGAATTTTCAATTTCCAATTTTTAATTTTCAATCAATTTTCAAATTTCCCAATTTCCAAGTCCTCAAAATTCGGCATACGCCAAAAACTGGGTGGTATACTATAGTATACCACCC
>CAYQPG010000033.1:0-4873 GCA_964419525.1 uncultured Candidatus Saccharibacteria bacterium
TAGCGGCTAACAGCCGTCGTCCGAAAGGACAGAGGTGCGATCAGTGACGCTCCGGATCGAAAGGTTCGGAGAGACCCTATCCCAAGCTCGTTGGTCTAACTCCGCCATAGGGGCAACAAAGCGGAGGTGAAACGGCTAAATCCTTACGGGGTGCAAGGCCGTGTCCGCCGATGAGGCGGAAGCGCCGCCAGAGCCCGAGAGTAATCGAGGGCCCAGACAGATTGTCGCTGGGGAGCCACTGCACAAATTCAACAAGCGTTGGCCAGAAAGATTTTTCATTCTGGCTAGGCGCGAGAAGCGAAGTGTATTAGCGAGGCAAATACACGAGCGACGAGCAACAACGCCAGAATGAAAAATATTCTGGCTCGTAGAGAAGTTTAAAATTAACTTATCTCTGCGTTACTCCTCCTTGGTGTATCGCCCATGCTTATACACCTTCGTCGTCGTGCCTTGAGTTAAATTAATTTTAAACTTTCAACATCTTGCTGGATTCGTGCAGGGGCTCCTTACAGAATCCCGCTTACGATATGCTCCAGCCGCAGCTCATGCTGCGGCTTTTGTTTTTTTATCTAAAGAACAGCGGACAGAAATTTTTCATTTCTACAACAATAAAAACATCAAGCATCTCTTCCTCTCCGAAGAAACCTCTCTGGGCGAGGTAAGAGTTTCGCGAGTGAAGACGAAGGAACAGGAATTTGTCACTGTCTGAATCCCGAGGCGTCCTCACTTTTTACCGTACGGTAAAAAGTGAGGCAGCGAGGTTGAGTTTGATACATTCCGTCGCGCATGAGGGTAAGCGGACACAGAGGAAAACCAGAAGCAATCCGGATATCTCCGCGAAGGCTAAGACTTGGGCGTCGCCCCGGAGGGAGCCTCTGCGGAGGTATCCGGCGAGCAACTTATTCACGCGAACTTGCAGAACGTCTTCCGATGCACAGGCGAGAGTCCGTACTTCTTGATTGCCGCGAGATGGATCTTCGTCCCGTAACCTTTGTGTTTATCGAAACCGTAGACCGGATACTTCGCGGAAAGCTTTTTCATATACCAGTCGCGGTGCACCTTGGCCAAAACCGACGCCGCTTTCACGGCCGTTATTTTCCCATCAGCCCCGATGACCGTCTTGCCTCCCGGTACGTGAAGGCCACCATCCAAGAAAACAACCGAACGCTCGAGAGCGATCCTTTTTTGGGCAGCTAATTTCATTAAACACCTCCGGGCGGCGAGATTCGCCGCGCGGGAAACGTTGATCCGGTCGATCACCGCGGGCGTTACGCTCGAGATCGCGAACGCGATGTCGGCTTCTTTCAATTTTTTCGCCCACGCCTCGCGCGATTTCGCGGTCAATTTTTTCGAATCATCGAGCTTTACCCCATTTTTGAGCGGCGCGAATTTCACCCTCCGCCGGACAGCCGCGGCGCAGACCGTGACCGGCCCCGCCAACGGCCCCCGTCCGACCTCATCGATACCTATGATGAATACAGGCGCTTTTCGGTGTTGTTTTTCTCCGGTTACTCTCATAAAATTAAGACGTTAATGATATTTTAACTCCATGACAAAATTCGTCCATCTCCATACTCACTCCCACTTCTCACTTTTGGATGGACTTTCTAAGATCGACGGCATCGTGGACAAGGCGAAGAGCTTCGGCATGGATGCGATTGCCGTCACGGACCACGGCAACCTCTACGGCGCCGTGGAATTTTATAAAAAAGCGAAAAAGGAAGGAATAAAACCCATCATCGGCGTCGAAGCCTATGTCGCGCCGTACGGACGGCTCAACAAGCGGCCGAAAATGGACGAGCTCCGATACCATTTGATACTTCTCGCGAAAAACGATATCGGCTGGAAGAACATGATAAAGCTCGTCACCTCATCGCAGACCGAAGGGTTCTATTACAAGCCGAGGATAGACAAGGAAATATTGAAGGAGATGCACGAAGGATTGATCTGCATCTCCGGATGTTCTTCGGGGGAAATATCGCGGCTGCTCTCGGCGGGCAAGGACGGTGAAGCGGAGAAAGTCGCTCTTTGGTATAAGGACGTCTTCGGCGAAGATTTCTACATCGAGCTTCAGCCGCACACGCCCGAACTCAACAAGAAATCGATCGCACTCGCCAAGAGGCTGGGCCTCGAGGTCGTAGCCACCCAGGACAGCCACTACCTCGATCTAAGCGATAAAACAGAACACGAAATACTCCTCGCTGTTCAAACCAACAACAGGGTCATGGACGACGAAAGGATGTCGCTTAAAAATTTCGATCTTCATCTTCGATCCGGGGACGAGATGGCTGAATTCTTCAAAGACACGCCGGAAGCCATGGAGAACACGGTAAAAATCGCCGAAAAATGCGAATGGGAACTAGCGCTTGGAAAGATCCATCTCCCGAAATTCCCCCTACCCGAAGGCAAGACCTCGATAAATTATCTCAAAGAACTAATAGACGAAAGGATAGAAGAACGCTACGAGAAAATAACGGACGAAGTGAATAAAAGATTGGAGATGGAACTCGGCGTGATAGAGAAGACCGGTTTCGCCGATTACTTCCTCATCGTCCAGGATTACGTCAATTGGGCCAAAGACCACGGAATAGTCGTGGGACCGGGGCGCGGCAGCGCCGCCGGCAGCATCGTTTCCTACATTCTAGGTATTACGACGCTTGACCCATTGAAATATGATCTTCTGTTCGAAAGGTTTCTGAACCCCGACAGGATACAAGCGCCGGACATCGACGTCGATTTCACCGACCTTCGGCGCGACGAAGTTCTGTCGTACGTCAAAGAAAGATACGGAGAGGACAGGGTGGCCCAGATAATAACCTTCGGAATGATGATGGCCAAAGCCGCCGTGAGAGACGTGACGCGCGCCCTCGGCTTCCCCTATTCCCTGGGCGATCAAATAGCGAAGCTTATACCTTTCAATATGAACCTGAAACAGTCGCTGGAGAACATTCCCGATCTCAAGAAGATCCACGACGCCAACCCCGACGCCAAAAAGATCATCGATTCGGCCGTCAAGCTTGAAGGTACGGCCAGGCACGCCTCGGTCCACGCCTGCGGAGTGGTCATAGCGCCGGAACCGCTCACGAATTTCATGCCGCTCCAGAAAGCGCCTCAAGGAGAAAATTCGGTCATCACCCAGTTCGAGATGCACAGCGTCGAAGACCTGGGGCTTTTGAAAATGGACTTCCTGGGACTAAGGAATTTGTCCATCATCGAAGAGACGCTTCGCGTGGTCAAGGAGATCCACGGCGTGGACATAGACATAGAACGCTTGCCGCTCGACGACAAGAAGACGTTCGAACTTTTCCAATCGGCGGAGACGACCGGCATATTTCAGCTGGAATCTTCGGGCATGAGAAGATATCTGAAGGAACTCAAGCCCAACGAGCTGGAGGATATCATAGTCATGATCTCTCTTTATCGGCCCGGGCCGATGGAACTTATACCCACCTATATAAAAAGGAAATTCGGCGAAGAAAAGGTCACTTATCTCCACCCTAAGTTAGAACCGATTCTGAAGACCACGTACGGCGTCGGCGTCTATCAGGAGCAAATGATGAGGATAGCGAGAGACCTCGCCGGCTACACGCTCGCGGAAGCCGACACTCTCCGAAAAGCCATCGGCAAGAAAATAAAAAAACTTCTCGACGAACAAAAAGAAAAGCTCGTGAAGGGCATGATAAAAAACGGCATAGACACCAAGACCGCCAAGGAGATCTGGGAACTGTTCCCGCCGTTCGCCCGCTACGGCTTCAACCGATCGCATGCCGCCTGTTACGCGATGATAAGCTACGAGACCGCTTACCTTAAAGCGCATTACCCGCGCGAGTTCGCGGCGAGCTTGCTCAATATTTCGGGAACGGACGTCGAAAGGATCAGCTTTCTCATTAACGAGACCAAAAGACTGGGCATTAAAGTGCTGCCACCGGACATAAATCTGAGCTTCGAACGTTTCACTGTCGACGGCGATAACATCAGGTTCGGGCTTTCGGCCGTAAAAAACATCGGGGGTCACATAGTGGAAAAGGTCATAGAAGAACGTTCACTCCGGGGGCCGTACGAAGACCTGAGTGACTTCCTCTCAAGGGTTCAGGACAGGGATCTCAACAAGAAATCCCTCGAGAGCTTGATAAAGGTGGGGGCGTTCGATTCGTTCAGGCTGGACAGGGGCGAACTCCTCGCAAACATCGACGATCTTCTGAAGTTCAATCAAGCCGCCAAAAGGAGCGCCGTCAGCAATCAGTCATCCCTTTTCGCCGGCGAAAAACAGTTTAGCAAGATCAGGTTGAAACCGGCCGATGCCGCCGACAAGAAATCAATACTCTCATGGGAAAAAGAACTTCTGGGACTTTACCTCACTGACCATCCCATAAACGGCCAAGCCGCGAAGCTTAATAACGGCAACGGCGTCGTCAAGAACGTCAAATACGCCCTGACGCTGCCCAGGGACGGCGAGAAATCACCAAAGGTCATTCTGGCGGGGGTGATAAGCAAGACGCAGAAGATAGTGACCAAGAAGGGTCAGCCGATGATGTTTGTGACGCTGGAAGACACGTCCGACAACATCGAACTTTTGGTCTTTTCGGAACTCCTCAAATCCAATCCGGACGCTTGGCGGGAAAACAACGTCGTCTTGGTAGAAGGATGCGTCTCCTGGAAGAACGGCGACACGAAGTTCATCTGCGACCGCGTGAAGGAGCTCTGAGGAGTGACAGCATTTCTTTCATTCATAAGGCCTCCGAATGTAAGAATTCATCCTCGCTCGCACGCTCCTCGCCACCCGACTCGCCATTCGGCGAGGGGCCTGGCTCGGCGACGCGGCGATCTCGGGAATTCTTCAGCATTCTCCGGCAACATTCACTCAAGGAATACT
>CAYQPG010000034.1:0-4566 GCA_964419525.1 uncultured Candidatus Saccharibacteria bacterium
TATTCGGAATTCAAGGCATAGAATATTTCCTGTCCGCGCCTCTCATCGATGACCAGGTTGCAGGCCTTCAAAACCTTGAGGTGCTGCGAGACAGCCGGCTGGGAAAGCTTCACGATTCCGACGAGCTCCCCGACGGTCTTCCGGCCCTTCAGGAGCGCTTCGATGATGCGGTAGCGCGAAGCATTGCCGATGCCCTTGCCGAATTTCTCGATTTCGCCGCACAAATCGCTCATATATAAACATATTAGCATATGCTTATATATTGTCAACCCTGACCAAAAACCGCCCCAAAAGGGCGGCTTTTGAATGTTCTTGTTTATTGGCCTCCCGTCGAGGTGGAACTCCCGGTCGACGAGCTGTAATAGTATCTCATCATGGGAGCCTGCTGGTATGCAGAGCCGCCCGTGCGGCCGCCCCATCCGCTCATCATGTACCGGACGGGGACTTCGGAACGGTATCCCCTGCCCCAGAACGAGAAAAGCGCCCCCAGCTTAAATCCGGCGCAAAACACCACCAAAAGGATGATGATGCCAAGGAGCCATTTCAACCAGTGCCTCCCGCAACCGCCGTGCATCATGCAGTAGCGGCCATAACCCCAACAATTGGGGCCTTTCTCACCGCACACTTCGCACTTGCCGCCGTTGCACATCATGCATCTGCAACCTTCCGGATGATTCTTTTTTTCTTCAACGTCCATATTTTGACTTTGCATTGTTCCTTAAAAATAACGACCTTTTCTGCCTGTTTTGATTGCGATATAGCCTTCAAATATCTATTTGCCGTCCATCAGGATCTCCGCTTCACCGCTCTCGATGGCCGACAAAATCTTCTCGGCCACGTTCTCAGCCGAATCCGGAGGCGGTAAATGTTCCCGGTATCTCGATTCCATCGACTCGGCGACTTCGCCGGACTTTACGGCGTTTTTGCCAAAATTGGTGGCGGTCATTCTCGGATGCACCACTCCGACGGTAATGTTGTCTTTCTGAAGTTCGGCCCTCGCCGTGAGAGACAGAGCATTCAAAGCATATTTGGTCGAAGCGTAAGCGCCCAAGAAAGGATAATAAGCCTTGGAGACCATCGAACTTACGTTCACTATCGAACCGCCGCCTTCCTCGCGCATGACACGTATCACCTCCTGCATGGCCGTAAGCGGCCCCACGACGTTCAGGTCGAAAACCTTCTTGTACGAAGCCAAATCAACGCTCTCAATCGGACCGTAGATGCCTTGGCCGGCATTGTTTATCAATGCGTCTATCCGTCCGTAGTGTCCCTTTACGGCTTTAACCATGCCTTTAACCGAATCAACGTCGCTCATGTCGCAAACGAACGGGAAAGAATCGGGAAGTTCGCGCGACAATTTTTCCAATCTGTCCTTAGAACGGGCGACGAGCGCCACTTTGGCGCCTTTTCCAGAAAGGAGCTTCGCGGTAGCGAGACCTATGCCGGAAGAAGCTCCAGTCACTATGATGATCTTATCCTTTATATCCATTATTAGACGATGAGCAGACGGATTTTACGTCCTCCACTATCTTATCTACGTCCAGACCATCGAAAAAGTTACGGCCGTTTACCCCGGTCACCATTTCCTTGTTCAAATACAATATATTCCTGAAAGGACTGTCAGCCACGTAAACCCTGGAAACGGCGTCCTGATTCGAAGGGAAAAACCCGCTGGATTCGGAATCATAACCGTAGATTCTGGGAGGCGTCATGCCAAAGATGGAAAAAATGGCGGTTTTATTGCGGAACGTCACCCCAGCCGATCGCGACACTTTTCTGGCGGCCGCTATGTGAAGCGGGCCGGTATCGCCGGTTATATAAACATCGCAAAGATCCACAAAAGCAGCGTAAGAAGCAAGCGACATTTCTTTGGGGACGGCTTTGATTTTACCCCTCTTCTCGGTCGGCACCGCGTTCAAAAGTTCGCTTTGTATTCCGGGATCAATGTAACCGGCGCCGATAAATATCGCGCAAGGCAGGTCGACTAACTTTCGGAGCATTTCAATCTGCATGTCCAAAGGCACCATCGTGAATGACGAAGACGTTTCGGGATTGAACAATATCTTCGGCTCCCCCGCTCCGACACCCGCCTTTTGAACAAAATCGCAGGCTTCTTTCGCAGCTTCCGGCTCTATCGTGACGCTTACCCCCTTGAAATCAGCCGTCCTTTCCGGAGCCTTGATGTCAGAAAGAAGATCGTAGACAAACTTATGCATCTGATAGGCCATCTGACTTATCCCTTCTTTCGTTTTCTCGGCCATCAGAACCGACGCCGCCATGCCAAAATATCCTATTACTTTCGTCTCCGGGGGAAAATAAAACCTTTCTCCCCTCAAGAAGGGACTTATGTCAAATATCACATCGTACGCTCCGTTCGAGAGCACGCTACTTACCGATTCAAAATCACCCTCATTGGGTCTAGGTGAGCCGGTATAGACGGCGTAAAGATTAGAAATGTCCGGATTTCCCGATATCAGGCCGCCGGCCGATTTTTTAACGACGCAATCTATCCTGGCGTCCGGGAAAAAATCCCTGATAGCCGAGACCATCCCCTGCGCGAAAACGGCATCCCCTATGTTCATGTCGACCAACACGCAAAATTTATCGAGCCTACCAGCCTTCCTTAAGCGCCTGACGTTGACCGCTCTCATGACGCCGTAAACCAAAGCGTTCCCGGCCAAAGCGAATATCACCTTATCTATGACCTTGGCGCCTTTCTTGGGAAACGATCCCATGAACAAATAGACGAATTTATATATCGTGGTCATTCTCTCTTTCTCCGCACCTCATTAAGATTGTAAAAGATGGGAACGTAAAACACAAAAATAACACAACCCAGAACCTTGCGGGCCTGGGCTGTTTGAAAATCTTTTTCAGGATATCAGGAAAAAGCTTCCTTTATCCTGCCTAAAAAAATTTGAAAAACTTGTTTGTCGCGACGTTGGGGAATGGTTTGGATGGAGATGAATTTGCTGATGAGCTCTCCGTCCTCGCATCTTAACTCCACCGGCAAATCAGCACCTTCAATCGTCACCGAATGGAGCTCCTGATGCTTGTCCCAGTCGCTTTTTATCTTGTCGTACAGCGGGCTGCGCGGCAGGATGAAGATACCTCGATCGATGGCAACTTCCTGAAACATCGGGTCCGGCACCGATGATGCCGACGAAATTGGATCGGTTCCACCTTTCATAGCGATTCTCCTGTGGTTTTTTATGAATTGTTTGGGTGCTATTTAAGTTCATAATATATATTAAATAATCTATTATGTCAATGATATTTACCGCATACATACGGTGCGGCACCAGTTAAAACGGGGTCGGCATGCATGGAGGTGCTTCACGGGAGTTCGGGCGGGCTGGAAAAGTCCCACGCGACAGCCGTGGCACAGATACCGTTCACGATCGAATCGGCCGTAATGACGGATAACCACTTCGATTCCGACGAAAAAGAAGAGATAGTGGTATTCCGGACGGACAAACCCAAGGTGAAGAAAGCGGAGAAAAACATCGATCACGTTCCCCTCCTCGGGTTAGTCATCTTGTTGGAAACAAAGATCACTAACCTAAGCAATAAGGAGAAAAGAAATGAGATCGTTGATTATCTTCGCAGTGTCCATGATGTTCTTTGGACAGGCCGCCGGCCAAATGAAGCTCGATAACATCTCGACTGCCGTCGGCAAGAGCGCGACATCGAGCGGCTACGACATAACCGTTCTCTTCAGTAACGCGAATCAGCACTTCAGTGTAACGGGCAATAGCCAGCGGGTTTACGCGGTTTATTCGTGGGACCTGCCGAAGCTGAACATGGGCGCGAGCGGCGGATTCTACCAGAATACGCCCTGGCTCGGACCAATCGTGACCTACTCCCCGACAAACTACTTAAGTTTCGTTTACTGGGGAGCGGTTTCAGGCGGTCTGCCTAACAAACCGGACTGGAAAGCGCGCAGCATTTTTCAATGGGTCTCGGCGGACGTGAAGATCGGATCCGTGGACGCGTGCTACGGACTGCTGAAGTTCCTGGATGGCAAGCTGGATAACTTGCCTGGCATCCGTTACACCGGGAACGTTAACTCAGACTGGTCGTTCCGCGTCGGGATGGATTACGACGTGAACGCCGAGCAGCCTTTGTTCCAGCTCGGTTTGACCAAAAAATTCTAGTGTAAAACAGAAAGGCCATTCTCTCATCAGAGAATGGCCTTTTTCGCTTTCTATAAATCAGAAATCTTCCGGATCCAAATGCGTGCCGTACTTGTCCAAGTATGGCAGAGCCGTATCAGGACAGACGAAGACAGCCACTACTTCGCCGTCGCGGTTTCTGAATTTATCCAGCTCTCCTTCGTGGGTTTCCAGGAATCTTTTCAGTCCGGCGAAAGCGAAACCGGAGCTTGAACCTCCCAATATCCCACTGCGGCAGAGTCTCAGGCTCCAAAGATAAGACTCTTTCGTGTTGGCTAACACCGTGTAATCCATTTTAGATTGCCAATCGAACGATATTTCCGCCAGACGCTTTTCGGTCCTCACTCCCGGAACGGCGGGACGATCCTCGTCATCGAGGATCACTCCTATC
>CAYQPG010000035.1:0-4434 GCA_964419525.1 uncultured Candidatus Saccharibacteria bacterium
TCCCCGCTTCGCAGCTTGAACCGCTTTGCCAGGTCGGACTATTCATGAGCGTCCCGTTATTGCCATTCCCTGACGCATCGTAGGCCGTTGTTCCCGTCCCTTCGTCGAGCGGCCAGTAGCCGACGAGGCCCTGCCAGAACTTCCCTTCGACGCTTCCCAGGCCGTTTACCGCCACGTCGTAAACCAAACCATCCTTCCTCCCGTCGACGATGGACACTACCAGATTCTGCGATGGATCACCGGTTATGGGACTGAACAACACGTCGAGTGAGCTCGATGAGGGCGGATTTCCGAAAAGGATCCCGCTTCCAAGCGTGTAAGCGTTCTTCGCGGTGCTCGAGACGTAGCTCGTGCCGCCGAAAGACACGTACGTTTGGCCGGATGTGGCATTGGAAAAATGCATCCCCCAGCCCAAGCCATCCTCTTGGCTAATCGATCTTTGTCTTGTGTTCCTTAAAGCCGCTATCACTTCTTCGCCGGTTCGCTTCAAATCGTTGCTGGCCTTGTATCCGCCTATGCCTATGAACGTCACCGTCGCCAGGATGGCCGAAAGAGCGATGACCACGAGGAGTTCGATGAGAGTGAAACCGTTCTTGCTTCGCATAATTTCAAATTTCAAATGCCAAATCAATGTCAAAACCCAAAGCTCAAATTTGACATTCGGTCATTGGGACTTGATTGGTAATTTGTCATTTGGACTTTGGAATTTCTAAAACTGCGTGGTCAGCTGGTAGATCGGGATTATTATGGAAAGCGCTATGAGACCCACGACGACGCCGATCAACATAAGCATCACGGGCTCGAGGAACGAAACGAGCGATTTTAAGGAATTGTCTATTTCCGAGGAGTAAAAATCGGCCAGCGTTCCCAAAACCTCTTCGATGTGGCCGGCCTTCTCGGATATGGCTATCAGGTTAACGACCGTCTTGGGGAAGTATGGCTCCCTTTTGAAAGCTTCCCCAACTGTCAATCCTTTGGCCAAACCTTCCCTCGAGATCCTCAAAAGCGCGTCTTTCAGATCCACGTTTCCGACGGCTTGGGCCGTTATTTCCAAGGCGTCCGTCAAAGGAATGCCGGCTTTAATGAGCGACGAGAGCGTCGCGGCAAATCTCTGGAGGGCCGTTTTTTGTATAACCTCCCTCACGACCGGGATCTCCCTTATTATGCTGAAAACAAGCCTCTTGAACGGCAACGAGTTCTTGTAAAAAAATATGAGAGCTATTAGCCCCACCACGGCGAAGAACATTATTATGAATCCGTAATGAGCGAAGAACAGCCCAACGGCGAACACGATCCTTGAGAAGAGGGGCGGCGTGAACCCCCCTTGATCGAAAACATTCGCGATCTTCGGCAGGGCATACATCACAAGGAACACCAATATGAGAACGGAAGCCGACAAAAGAAGTATCGGGTAGATAAGAGCGCTCCTTATCTGATCCTTTAACGTTTTCTCTTTGGTGAGCGACTGAGTCAGGTTCTCAAAAACTGTATCCAAGTTTCCCGACGCTTCGCCGGCTCTGATGAGGTTTATGTAAACTTGGCTGAATATCCTGGGATATTTGGCGAAAGCCGTGTAGAACGGTTGGCCTTTTTCCAGGTTGCTTCTTACCTCTATGAGGAAAGATTTCACGACTTTCTTGTCGAAGTCCTCTATTAGTATGTTTATGGCCTGAAGAAGTCCGGTACCCAATCTCAACATCAAAGAAAGGTATTTTGATATGAATATCTGATCCGTCAGAGTTATCTTGCCGCCCATGAGCCCGCCCGATACGTCGGCCTTACCGACCGCTTTTACGCTCACCGGTTTCAATCCCCTGGATGACAGGAATTGCAGGACCTCCGCCACGTCCTTGGCGTCCATTTGGTTTTCCACCACCTTGCCGTCTGCCTGAGAAGCTATGTAGTTGAATTTCATCCCGTTAGAAACAAAACGCCTTTTTCATAAGCGGTTGCCTATAATGCGCAGTTAATTCGACTCCTTTAATCATTTTCCCCATAAGTTTGTGGTTTCTAACGGGATTCATCTCCGTTTATTGTAACACGTTTATTCGCGCATGACTCTGAATAATTCCTCGATGGTCGTCATGCCGAGCTCGACCTTCCGGAGACCATCCTCGAACATCGTCACCATCCCCTCCTCCCGCGCCAGCTTCCTCAAATTATCCAGGTCGAAATCCCTGCTTATTATGAGACTTCTTATTTTTTCGGTGACCTCAAGGACCTCGAATATGCCGATGCGGCCCATGTAACCCGTGTAATTGCAGGCGGCGCAACCCTTGCCGCGATAGAAAGTTTTGGGAGGCTTAATCAAAATGCCGTCGGAGCTGAATTCTTTTATTTGGGACTCTATATTCATATAGACGTCCTTGGTCGGTGTATACGATTCGACGCAGTCCATATGGATCTTCCTCACGAGCCTTTGAGAACTTACGGCGTTCATCACGGCCGCCACCAGAAACGGCGGTATGCCCATATCCACTAATCTCGGTATGGCCGTCGGCGAATCATTCGTGTGCAAGCTCGACAGAACCAGGTGGCCCGTCAAGGACGATTGCACGGCTATGTCAGCCGTTTCATTGTCCCTTATTTCGCCGACCATTATGATGTTCGGATCCTGCCTCAGGATCGATCGGAGGCCGGACGCGAAGGTGATGCCCGCCGCCGTATTCACCTGCGTCTGATTTATGTAGCGCATGTCGTATTCTATCGGGTCTTCTATGGTTACAATGTTCACGTCCGGCCTGTTCAAAATGTTCAGGATCGAGTAAAGCGTCGTCGTTTTACCGGAACCAGTGGGGCCGCAGACAAGTACCATTCCATAGCTCTTGGATATTGCTTCGGACACGAATTTCACCGTATCTTCGAACATTCCAAGCTCCTGAAAAGACAGCGGTTTCTGAGTGGCTGAAAGGAGCCTCATTTCCACTTTTTCGCCGTAGAAAGTCGGAATGATCGAAACGCGGACGTCTATTATATCGCCGCCAACTTTGTATCTGAACCGACCGTCCTGCGGATGCGTGTGTTCGTCAACCCTCAGGCTGGAAAGTATCTTTATCCTCGCGACTATCGCGGGGTGTATCTCTTTGGGCATCCTTATTATCTCGTGAAGCACGCCGTCGATCCTGAACCTGACGAGTATCCCGTCGTCCAGCACTTCGAAATGGACGTCCGAGGCCCTGGAAGAAATAGCGTATGACATCAAGTTGTCCACGATGTCGACTATCGGGACGTCGGCGGCGAACTGAGTTATGTCGCCGCCCCTGACCCTCGATCGAAGCGAGGCTCTTACGCTGTCATCTATGATTTTTTTGAAATCCTGCGTCAGCTGCTCCTGATACAGTATGAACCCCCTGTTCAAATCCTCTTCCGTCGCGAGGAACGGCCTTACCTTGCCCTGAAGCTTTAAACTCAGAAAATCTATCGCTTCCAGATCGGTCGGATTCTCCATGGCCACCTCGAAATAGCCGTCGGCATCCTTGGCAAAAACTATGGACTTTCTGGATCTCGCGATCTCCTCCGGCAGAAGATGCAACACCTTTTCGTCTATCCCTATAGCCCCTAAATTGACCCTTTCGACGCCCAATGATTTGGACAAAAGCAAATAGAAATAATCCTTGTTGATCAAACCGCTCGAGATCACGACATCGGCGATGTTTTGCCTGTTCCTTGAAGCTTCGGTGGCGACCTTATCGAAAGTATCCGAATCTATGATGCCGGCTTTGGTTAATATCTCCTTCAATTTTTGAGGCGAGAGATCTATCATTACCTCTCATTATAGAACAAATGCGAAAAGGCTGGCAGTCCAGAAAGACTCCCGGACTTTAAAACATCAGTTCCAACGTCAGTCGACCAAACCCGGTGCGCTGCCAAGCTCGAATACATTCGGATCAACTCCGCCGTCATGGTCCACGACAGCCGTGGAGTTAGAAGGATTACCGTATTTTTGACTCTCCATAAGAGCTCCGATCTCGTACTTTCCGGGAGTGGAACTCGCGACGAAGATGTACTGGCAGACGGCGTTCGTCACGGCGCCGTTCAAACAGGACGGGCTGCCGTTGTTCGGATCCATCGGCAGCTGGGCCAGCGGCGAACCGCTCGAGATCTTGCTTAAATCTATGTAACTCGATGAACCTTGATACCCGACCCAGCCGGTACCGTTGACGCCGGTAGATGAAGCCACGTAATTGCACGTTGTGCTCGTGGCGCCGGCGAACGTGGTCGAAGCCGTGCAATCGGCGACCGCCGCGCTCGGCCAAGAAACTCCCTCGGCCAAACTCACGTCCGAACTGTAGAGATTAAGAGCACTGTTCAGTGATGCCAGATCCGACATCCTGTTCGAATCGCGGCTTTGTTTCAAAAGCTCCGCCGGATTCAGTATTAAAACGACCGCCGTCGCGAGAACCGCGAGAATTGCAATAACCACTAGCAACTCAA
>CAYQPG010000036.1:0-4244 GCA_964419525.1 uncultured Candidatus Saccharibacteria bacterium
TCCGCGGCAGATATTTCAGAAAGACTGATCTGTGCAATCAGAGTGCAAATTCAAGAGCCGGCTATTCCCTAAATCCAACCGATAAATTATCATTAAAGTAATGGAAAAAATGCGTTTTAACAGGATATCGGAAGAAAGGGAAAAAGAAGCGATGGAGAAACACGGAAAGGAGCGGAACGACGAGACGACCAAGAACGAAGAAAGAGGCAGCGAGAAGCTCGACGAATCGCTTTCGAAGATAATGAGATCCGTGAATATCGGCAACATGAGAAGAAGGCTCGAAGCCGACGCTTCTCAAGGCGAAGTGCCGGAAATGATTGCTCCCTACAATCTGCTTTCCGGTCTCAAGGCGAACGTCATCGATCCTCTCGCTGAGGAACTCAAGATCGACCCCGAGACAAGGAAATCAACAAAAGATATCCTTCTCGACCACTACCGGACGTTCTACTTCCCCGGCAACGTGCGTTACGATCCCAAATCCGAGAACAAATCACCGGAAATAAAAGAACCTACCGGTTTGAGCTACGTCATCCAGAAAATTCTCATAAAGAAGGCCGGATTCCGCATCGATAACGGCGAAGCCAAGTTCTTCGAGCCGCAAAAGGATAGCGAAATACCGTCCAAGGACCTGAAGAACGCCCTCAAGGTCTACGTGAGCGATTGGGAAAGGGGCGTCGAGAAAACCAAAAATGAAACGACTAAGGTGCTCTATGAAACTTTCAAGGAAGCCGGCCTCTACGACGACCTGGATCAAAAGGAAAAATTGAAAATGGACGGCTTAACCTTCTTGGATAATGACGTAATAAAGAGCGGTAAGTGGCTTAACTTCGTGAGCTCCGATTTCTTCGACGTGAAGAAAATCAATTTATTCAAGATAAACACTTGGCTTTCTGAAAAACAGATATCGGCCATAATGGACGATATTTTGAGCGGCGAAAAAGTGACGGCCGGTAATTTAAAGGATGTCATGACCAAGAGATTTTCCGAACCGATAAGTCCGGAGACGGCTAAAAAACACCATCTTGAATATCTGATAAACAGGCAGTCCAAGGAATCGATCGACGCCAAAAGATATCTGTCGGCCGGCTCGAACTCCTACACAAGCAAAATTTTCGGCAAGGTGATACTCGCTCCCAGTGAAGAAAAACTGAGCGGACCGCTACCGGCCATAAACGCCAAGCCGCCCCTCGACGGAAATACCGGGAAACAGGAATGGGAACAGCCGAATGCCTACTTCGAATCAAGCGATTTACACCTTCTGGGTTACATGAAGAGCGGCTTGTCCAAGGATGTCATCCCTCAAATAATAGACGAAGCGGAAAATGAGGGTTTGAGCGTCCAAGTGAACGAGATAGCCGGCTGGACCAAGCTTTACATACCGTTCAACGGCAAGAAAGACGTTAAATTCCTAGCCAGACTTAAAAAGGATTGGCTGAAAATATCAAGCGAATCGGCGCAAAATAAAATCTCCCGATTCAAGGAGGGTAAAAAAAGAAGGATATCGGCCTGAAATAAGCCCTAACCCAAAACTCTCGCGTAACCGTAATAGACGAGCGCGAATCCCACGAAAAGGAATATCCAAAATTCCATCTTGGACCACATTAAAGGAATTATAACACATCTTATCCAATAATCAAAGTCCGAGATCAATAAGAAAAGCAGAAGGTCGCATAGTAAAACTATGCGACCCGGACTTTTTTTCGATTCCCGACTGCCTCACGGCGGTCTTGAGTTTCAAGGCGAGAAATCGGACGCCTAACCGTGAACCCGGTTTAGAGCCGGGCTGTGTTCGGATTTTTCCGTTTCAGCCGCGCTTAGTTTCTTGGCACCGCGTTCGCGCCGAAGTCAGACTCTAACTTACGATAGAGCCCAATTAATGTGTTGAGCCAGTCTCTGAAAAGGGCTTCATGCGAAAGCAGGGGGTCGCAAAAATCGCACTTACCGCTCTCTTTCCTTCGTCCGCATTCATGCGCTTCAACGAACCTACCCTCGATAAATTTTTCCAATCCGCTATTCAATGCTTTCGTCATGACTGGCAAAACATTCATATGGGATAGGTTCTCTGCTAAAATTTTCTCGCTGGGACGGATTTGTACCAGATAAATGAACGGTACGTACCCCAATTCGAGCCAGGTTAAGCTGTAAATCGGTTTATCTGAGTTTCTTTCCGGAAAGAAAAGTATCTGTAAGGCAAGCGTATCATTCATTGCCCGATCACCGCGCAACATGAACTCCATGTGAAATTTTCCCTCCGCGATCAACTCCGTCAAGATCGCCTTGACCTGATTTAACGTGCCCTGAATGACTTTCATAATCCATCTCCTTTCCTATTTGGACGATACACGAACAGTGTTACCTAAGTCGTCTCCGGCAGCGCAGCACAAAACTGCCTGGAGAAGATTTTCTGGACGGCGCGACAACCACCGCCGCATCTTTCATTGGAGCAAGCGGAACACCGCGGAATAGCACCCCGGTAATCCTCCATCTTCGGCCCGCGCCAGATGTCAGTCAAGGATTGTTCCCGGATGTTGCCGAGAATCTCTTCATGCGTTGTCGGACAGCCAGTAACGTCACCGTTAGCTAGGATGGTTATCAAATCTTTCCCGGCCCGGCAGCCATGCCACGGGGCTTGGCGCCGCATCGGATGGTCATAACCAAAGCAGTTATCCGGTATGATTTCCATTTCACCCAACGAGCGTTCCTGCCAGTCGAAGATCATATCGGCCAAGCGGTCAATCCGTTCTCGGCCGATAAATCTGGACATTTCCATATAGCCGGCAGGGAGACCGATTTGAAGAGACCAAACCGGCACTTTGAGCGATCGGAGCAATAAAAATATTCCCTCCAGATCGTCGAAGTTGTCCGTTGTCGCCGTCGTAATGACGGTCCGATAAACATCCGAACGGGCTCCGAGAATTTCGATGACCTTTTGAAATGAGCCATTGCGCCGGTTATAATCGTGCGAATCCTCCAGGCCGTCCAAGCTCAGCGATAAAACTAGCTTTTCCTTTCTTGGCATAGCGCCGAGGATGTCGAGTAATCTAATTCCCAGCCATCCATTGCTTATCTGGCGGATCATCCCAAAACGTTCAAGGGCACACCGAAGCAGTTTTTGCCAGTCTCGACGCGTCGTGAATTCGCCGCCGGAGATAATCAGTCTCAAAACACCGAGATCAACGAGATCATCCATAAGGGTAAGCATCTCATCAGCATCCAGTTCTAGGCCGCGAGTTGAATGCGGACCGGACATAACGCCACAATGTCTGCAGGTCATATTGCACCGCAACGTCGTTTCGATGGAAGCAAACTCAGGCTTCATGATTGATCCTTCCTTTCATCCTATCCAAGGCTTTCTGCATCAGATCCTTGGTAGTCTGCATCTGGTTGATCTGCGAGCCCAGCTCTTTGATCCGTTCTTCCAGGAATTTTATGTCCTTGTCTGTCTTTTTCGGTATCGCACTGGATTCTCTATCGGTAGGATGGCTTTCACTAGGCGCTTCCCCGCGACTGAATCTGGAACCGCCGCCGGTTATGCTATTAGTGGAGAAACTGAGAACCCACCACCGCAAGCAAGAAGAAAACAAGCATAACATGGTAAACCTCCTTTTTATTTTGTGAATGAACTAAAACCGCCTCCAAGGGGAGGCGGGCTTGATTTCAAAGTTTCGTTTTACTTTAAATGCAAACCTGCCCCTCCTTGGGGGAAGCAAAACGATAATAGAATTTAGCGATTTGATGAATCATTTTGGATTCTTAATACTCTATGCCGGACTCATTAGTTTGTCAAGCGCAAGGACGCGGCTAAAATTATTCATAGTGCAGTGCTTCAATGGGGCTCTTTCGCGCCGCCTGACGCGCGGGATAGAAACCGAAGACGATGCCGGTCATGACCGAGACGCCGGCGCCGAGCGCGACAGCGCTCGTAGGCAGCGCGAACGCCCAAGCGACGGCGAGAACTTTGGCAATGACGAGATAGGCCGCAAAAGTCACGAGGCCGCCCAGAATTATCCCGATGAGTCCGCCGATGAACGTCAGCATGACGGCTTCTATCAGGAACTGTTTCAAAATGTCGGCCGTCGTCGCGCCGACTGCCTTCCGGAGCCCTATTTCCCTCGTCCGCTCAATGACCGAAACAAGCATAATATTCATGATGCCTATGCCTCCCACGATGAGCGATATCGAAGCGATGGCCGTGAGGAAGATGGTCATGACCGACGTGATGTTCCCCAAGATCGAGAGAATGT
>CAYQPG010000037.1:0-4213 GCA_964419525.1 uncultured Candidatus Saccharibacteria bacterium
ATTTGAAAAAGTCGTCTATTTTCCTTCGGTTATGGACGGGGATGTCGCTCTCCAGTTCGCCGTCCTTGAGGCGGATCAGTCGTTCGGCGAATTCCGCCGTATAAGTCTCATGAGTCACCAATATCACGGTGCGGCCGCCGTCATTCAACTGCCTCAAAATTTCCATGACCTGCCCGCCCGATTTTGAATCCAGATTCCCGGTCGGCTCGTCGGCGAATATGATATCCGGGTTATTGACGAGCGCCCGCGCTATCGCCACTCTTTGTTTCTGCCCGCCTGAAAGGTTTCCGGCGTCGATATTGAGCTTTTCCGAGAGTCCGACGGATTCCACCGCCTTAATGACCGCTTTCTTTCTATCCTTGGGATGAGTCTTTTCGTTGTAAAGAAGTGGCAGTTCGACGTTCTCAAAGACGGAAAGCTTTCCCAAAAGGTTGAAATCCTGAAATATGAAACCCATCTCCTCGTTCCTGATCTCCGCGAGTTCCTGATCGCTCAATCCCTCTATTTTCCTGTCCAAAAAAGAATATGAGCCGCCGGTCGGTCGGTCCAAAAATCCCAGAATGTGGAGCAGCGTTGATTTGCCGGAACCGGAAGGCCCCATGATGGCCACGAACTCCCCTTTCTTTATTTCGAAGGAAACCCCCCGGAGCGCTTGAGTAACTGATCCGTCGTCCTGATAGGCCTTCTCGAGATTTTTGACCGAGATCATGTGAAATTATGGGTTCAATCCGACATTCAGGATCTGATCTCCCTCCTGAAGCCCGCTTAACACTTCCGCGTTACCGTTTTGGTCCTGGATCCCCAACGTCACGGGCACCTGCTCGTCTTTGCCGTTCGTGACCTTCGTGACGAACGTCCCCTGATCGTTTTGAATAATCGCGAACTGCGGGATGACGAGAACGTTGTCCTTCCTCTGCGTTTCTATCGTGAGATTGGCCGTGAGCCCGCTCTTGAAACGCGGATCCATCTTGTCGAAGTCAACTTTTATCTTGTAGTTGGCCACGCCGTTTATTATGGTCTGGGCGGGATTGATGGAAATAACGTGTCCCGAGAAATTTTCGCTGGGGAACGCGTCGAAGGTCATGGAAACGCCGTCACCGATTTTAAGCTTCGCGACATCCGATTCGGCGACGTACGCTTCGACCTCCAAACTGTTATTTCCCATGACTGAAACGACGGTCTCGCCGGCCGACGTGACTTCTCCGACCTTCGGTACCACGTCGGTCACGACTCCCGCGACGGGCGACCTCAAGATCGTCTGATTTATTTGTGCCTGTATGAGATCAACCTGGGATTTCGATTGGTTGACCTGGGCCACTTGCGCCGCCACTTCATCGGATGTCGCCGGCGCCTGCTTCAAAGTCAATTGTTTTCGAGCCACCGTCAGGGCCGCTTCGGCGGAGTTAAGCCCGGTCTCGGCGGCTACAACGTTGGTTATGGCGGTGCCGACTTCCGTCCGGCCGGTTGAAACGGCCGCCTTCCAGTTGTCGATGGTCGCTTGCGTAAGGCCGCCGGAAGGACTCATGGAATTGACCGCCGAAGCGACGTCGGTCAGGAAGTTTTGGATGTCGTTCAAATAACCCTTAGTCCCCTTGATGGCCGAAAGCAAATCGCTCCCCGTCGTAAGACCCGAGACCGCGGAGCTCCACGAACCGAAGTCTTTCTCCACGTTTAATCTTTCCGCCTGCACGTTTATGGCGAGTTGCTGGTTGCCGATCGGATAGATGAATTGAGGGTTCGTCCTGGGATTCGTGAATATCTGGTCGGCTTGGTTGTGAACCGCGTCGTCGGCCTTGGTATAGGCGTCGTTTATGGTGCTTACGACGCTCTTTTCCGCGTCCGAAAGCGAACTCTCGGCGCTTTGAACCTGAGCTTGATAGACGCCTATCTCCTCCGGGGTCGCTCCGCTGACCAAGATGGCCAGATTAGCTTCAGCCGCCGCGACCTGAGCCTTGGCCTGGGAAAGCTGGGCTTGAAGGACGTTTGAATCTTGGGTCATCAATATATCGCCTTCGTTTACATTGTCGCCGGTCGCGACGTATGCTTTTGAGACCTTGCCCGGCTGCTCGAACGACAGGTCAACGTTCTCCGACGAGGTTATGTCGCCGGTCACCACGACGTCCTGGGTTATGGATCCCCTTTTAACGGTTATAAGATCGCTGATGGTCGCTTTTTTGCCGCTGAAGACGAAGAATAAAGCGATCGCGATTACAAGCAAGGCTATTATTAAATTTCTCGGTCTCCTGAAAAAGGAAACCGTTCCGTGCAAATATTTCTTCATTTAACGTAATTTTACCATGGATTCGGCCGATCTCCAAAGTCAGAAGAATCTATAGAACAAACTCGTCCAAACCGGCAGCATGTCGAAGACCAAAAGAAGACCCACAAATATCAGAAAAAGTCCCGCGACCAAGTAAATTTTATCCAAATACCCGGTTATCTTCCCCAAATAATCGCTTGCGTAGGCTATGGTCATGGCCACCGTGAAAAAAGGCAGCCCGAGACCCAGCGAAAAAACGCCGAGGAGTGCCACGCTTCTCATGACGTTTCCGGTGCCGACCGCGAGCGTCAAAATGGTTCCAAGGACCGGCCCGACGCACGGCGTCCAGCCGAGAGCGAAGGTGGCGCCAAAAAGGAACGAGCTCACCGCGTTGCCCGGTTTCAGGAATCGCAATAACCTGATCCTCCTTTCTTTATAGAAGAAGTTCAGAAACTTGAATCGCCCTTCGCCAACCATGAAAAGCCCGAAAACGATTATCAAGACACCACCGATCCTTAAGAGCATCTGCCGGTAGTCGGTAAGGGAAACACCTATCGCCCCCAGTACTGAACCGAACAGAATGAAAACCAGCGAAAAACCGATTATATAAAACACGCTGTTCCAGATTATCTTCGGTTTCACCAAGTTCATCTTGGCCTTGTCGGCCGTTTCCGATATCGGCACACCGCTTATGAAAGCCAAATAAGCCGGCAGAAGCGGCAGCGTGCAGGGAGCGAGAAAGGTCACCACCCCGGCCGCGAAGGCCGGAATGATGAGCGGATCGAAATGCATTTATTTTATCTTTAAAAGTTTGGAAAGCGTCTGCTGGTCGAAACCGATGACCACTTCCCCTTGGACGTCGATGACCGGAACGCCGAGCTGGCCGGACTTATCAACCATTTCCTGCCTGGCCTTGAGATCCGACGTCACGTCTTTCTCTTCATACTCGACGTTGTGGGACCTGAAGAACGCTTTGGCCATTCGGCAGAAGACGCACGATGGAGTTGTGTATATTGTGACTTTTGCCATACTCATATTTTATCAACGCCCCCTTTTTTGTCAAAACTCCCCCAAAAAGGCTTTCTGTTTCTTACTCGTTCATAGGTTCTCGTTTGCTAAAATCCTCCGACCGCTTCGTTGGAATTGTCCGCAAAATATCGAACTCAACCTCTCCGCCTCTTCGGCGGATCCGGGATTCAAACAGCGATATTGTGCTCATTCCCTCCTCATTGCTCGGGAATTTTCACGCAACCTCGAACAAATTCACTCATGAGAAACAGAAAGCCTTCAAATTCTACTCACTATCCACTCTATTATTTGAGATAGATGGGTAAATACCCAAATACAAATCACACTGAGAGCACCCCACAAAAAAGAAGTTATTTTTATATGCTTCTCAAAGGCGATAGAACAAAAGCCCCACCAATTCAGTAAATCACTACCTCTATCAGTTACTGTCCAGCCTTTTGTAACCTCTATTGTTTTCTTATTGGGTCTTATTCCATCAAAATTACCCCAATCATCTACGGTCACTTCTTCTTTCACGGGCTCTATAAATTTTCTATCCTCACAAGATTTTATGAGAATATTAAGTTTGTGTTTTCTACTTAATTTTTCTTTATCCGAGAGATTGCTTAAATCTTTACCTTTATCCGAATCGAAAACCCTGGCTTCACCACAATATTTCATTAAGTTATCATCAGAAACTACACCCATACTCGCATCAGAGTTTCTTTGTGTAAATTCTTCAAAACTTGCACCCGTTAATGAGTTCTCTGTATCGGGGTAATTATAAATAGCACGAATCAATTTTGCCTGTTCACGCAATTTGGCCATATACATCCAATTATACCCCAGAACCCGAGGAGATCTCCTTTTTCTCGAGCGGGTTTGTTGAGGCAAGGTTGCTTGTTTCCACCGACAATACACAAGAGCTGGGCATTTCCTCCGAGT
>CAYQPG010000038.1:0-4022 GCA_964419525.1 uncultured Candidatus Saccharibacteria bacterium
CATCCTTATTGTAATACATTCTTTTGAGTAATTTCAATGACTCTTTCTTGGCGTATTTTAGCTGAAATACGGATCCGGCCCTTCTACTTTTGTTCAAGTGGCCATGTATGCGGAGAAGATTATTGATGGTTTTTCTCAACCAGAGGATGTGTTTCTTGCTGGCTGAGAGGAATTCCGTATAGAACATGAAGCTGGAACGCCAACGCGGATCCCAGTAGGAATAGAATGTGCCGTCGCCGTCAAAATGCCCGCGCAGGAAATCGAAGAAATATTTTTGCGGGACTTGGATGGCGCCTATGGTTTTTGACTTCGCGGGTGTGAGTCCGATACTGACGAGAAACTGATAAAAATGAACGTCACCAAATTGAACATGCGGCGACATTCGATGCGTGAATCCGGAAATCTTATGGCTGATTTTCATGCGGATGCCGAGGCAATTCATGAAATTGTTCAGTTGGTCCAGATCATTGGATGTAAAATCGATATGCCGGCCATCTTTTGATAAATTGCCGTCAGTCGCTAAAAGCCCCAACGCGTAGGCAAAATCCGGCGACCATTTGATGGCAACCTTCCCCTGCGGCTTCATTCCTCTCTTCCCCATCTCACTTTAATTATATCTCAAGGTGGTAGCGTATGCCGACGGGGTAAAACAAAATCCCCGCTCGTCCATCGATGAGCGGGGATTTTTAATAACTTCTTTTATACTTTGAGCTTTTCCTTCATTTGCTTGCTCGAAAGTTCCCTGGTGTAATAAAGCTTGGAGCGGTGAACTTTCTTGGGAGACGAAAGAACCTCTATTTTTGAAATGGTTGGAGAATTGATCGGATAGATCTTTTCGACGCCGACTTCGTGGAGGGTAGCCCTCACCGTGAAGGTACCGCCGGCTTCATTGCCGTGCTTCCGGGCGATGACGAGCCCTTCGAAAGAGGATTGGCGCTCTTTGTCGCCTTCCTTGATCCGTTCCCAGACCTTTACCCGGGCGCCGGACTTTATTTTCTTCAAAACTTCCTCAGGAATCATGGAGTACATAATAGCAATCGCTCGGTGAAAAGTCAAAAGAGAAAGTGAGACAGATGCTCTTCCGAAGGCTAAGACTTGGGCGCCTGTCTCCTGCATGCGCAGGCATGGCGCAGGCAGGTCGCCCCGGAGACAGCCTGAGGAAGGGTATCTGTCGAACTGTATTAGTCGTATTCTATGGAATCGATCCGAGCTTCCTCGCTCATGGCGAGGCTTTGGAGTATTTCTTCCAGATCGTACGGCAAGTCGGCCTCGATTTTCATGCGACTGCCGTCTTTGAGCGTGAACTCGACGCTTTGGGCGTGGAGGAACTGTCTTGAAAGTTTTATTTCTTCTTTTTTCTTCCCATACAGTGTGTCGCCTACGACCGGATGCCCTATACTCGCAAGATGCACGCGTATCTGATGAGTCTTGCCTGTCTTAGGATGGACCTCAAGAAGGGTGTATTTTCCACCCTGGAGGAGTTTCAAAACCCGGTATTCAGTTACGGCGTCCTTCACCATTTTCATGTTTCTGGCGTCCGTGCTCCTTTTGATTGTGCCGGACCTAATGCCTATGGGTTTGTCTATCACTCCTCTGCCGACAAGTTTCCCATAGACCAGCGTCAGATAGGTTTTCGCGACCTTGCCTGTTTGGAATAAGCCCTTAAGATATTCGAACGTCGACTGGTTTTTGGCTATAAGGAGCACTCCCGAGGTGTCCTTGTCGAGCCGGTGGACGATCCCCGGCCTCAAAACCGGGTCGTCCCCCACCGTTTTTATCTCCGGATAGCGTTTTAGGAGCCAGTCGGTTATGAAGAGTCCCTCAAGCTTGTCGACCCCGGCAACTTTCGGGCGGTGGACGGTCCACCCGGCCGGTTTATTTATAGCCAGGAAATCGTTATTTTCGTAGATTATATCTATGTTTTCCAGCGTCATTATATATCATTATACTCCTATTCGGCAGTTCTCGGGAGCGCCGAAGGATTGACTTTTTCCTTATTTATGATAGTATAAGCAATATAAGCCCTAAACAGGGCGTTTTTTTATGAAAACGACCAAAACCACAGCTTTAATAATAGTAGCTCTTACGCTCCTGCCTTTAAGGATGTTGAATATGAATGAGAAGCAACTTTTGCCGTCCAATGCGACGGAAAGAGCCAACGCGGCTGTGGAAACCGCGGCTCCTTCGGCTACTCTTGCGAGCTCCGTCTCGGACCCGGCCCCCAAGGCCGTCCTTTCGGTTATCGGTTCCGTCAATGTCTGGGTAACGGCCTACGCGAGCGTACCCCAGGAAACCGACAATACCCCATTCATAACCGCCTCGAATAAGCACGTGGAGGACGGCTTCATAGCTGCCAACTTTCTGCCTTTCGGCACTAAGGTCAAAATACCTTCCGTATTCGGCGACAAGATATTCACCGTCGAGGACAGGATGAGTCCCCGCAAGACGGATTTCGTGGACATTTGGATGCCGTCCGTGGCCGACGCCAAGGATTTCGGCATTCATCGCGCCGAGATATTGGTTTTGAGCGATCTTTCGGGCAATCTGGCCGAAAGGTAAATGAAGGTCCTTATTCCTCTTCTTCGGTATCGCCTATCAGGCGATCTATTTCTTTGTCTATCTCAGCCAGTTCGCTTTTCTCGGCTTTTTTGAATTCGTTCAGGGCCCTCCTGGTCTCCGTCATCTTTTTCTTGATGAGCGGCACGTATTTTTCGTTGATTATCCTCTCGGCCTCTTCCTTATTCGGCGTTTTTTCCATCACTTCCTCTATCTTTTTCATAAGTTCATCCTCATCGTCCATCGCCTGGCGGAGAGCGTTGTATTCGTCGCTCCTCTCAGTAATATCGTTCATTTTATTCCTTATTGAACCTGTCCTTGTCCCTTTCCATGACCTTGTCGAGGCTTTTCCTTATGGCATTGTCCAGGTTGATGCCGTTCGAATTGGCGAAGCAGATCGGGGTGTATATTATGTCCCCCATCTCTTCTTCCATGTCTTGCTCTTCCTCCGAAAGTTTCTTTTTCTTCTCGCCGTAGACATGGTTCACTATTCTCGCGAATTCGCCGGTCTCTTCCATTAAGCGGGCCAATATGCCGAGGGGCGACCAGTAATTCCAGTTATTATCCTTGAACCATTTGTCCAATTCCTTTTGATGTTTTTCCATCTTTAAATTATAGCAAATAAAAAAGACCGTTTAGGACGAAAGTCCAGGGCATATCGGTCAAAGCCAATTAGTCACGTTTCCTCGATACGTTTCGATAGCTTGAGAAGATACTCGGAAAGTTCCATTGTTTTCAGAAATTGCAGCCTGAGGGCCATCCTTCTCAACCTCAAGGCCACATCCGGCCTTTTAAACTCCGGCATTATGGATCTTCCGAGAATATCGCCCAATTCCTCTATTATGGATTGTTCCGTCCGGGAAGGAATGATATGGACTTTATCTTCGATCCTATCGAGGATAACCTCGTAGAATGGTTTCATTTCCATGACCATCCTCCTTTCTTCTGAACGTAATGATGCCACAAATCGGTAATTTTGGCAAGTTTGGCCGGCGTTCGCTCAGATCCTCGATCTATGGAGCCAATTCCATATAGCGGCGAAAATCCAACCGAAGACATACCCGATCAAGGCCGTCACGATGACGAGCAATATGGCCGTTCCCAAAGCGAACGCACCTATCGTGTACGGCGGATTTATGAAGTGCAATCCGAAAATCCAATCAATGATCGCCTGAGCCCAGCCCAAGAGTACGAGAAGTGCCCAGAAGGCGTGAAATAATCCCAAGAAGGCGCCAAAAACAACCCCTACCGTGTTCTTATTTAAACTATTCATATTTTTGTGGAATATGCGACCTTTGGAAATATTAATTAAGTGAATCGAGTGGACCTGAGGAGAATCGGACTCCTGACCTCCGCTTTGCAAAAGCGGCGTTCTGCCACTGAACTACAGGCCCTGGCTATTACGGTGCGCGCGGAAGGAATCGAACCTTCGACCTCTGTCTTATCAGGACAGCGTTCTACCACTG
>CAYQPG010000039.1:0-3907 GCA_964419525.1 uncultured Candidatus Saccharibacteria bacterium
AGGCCGTACTCTTGCGTTCAGGCATTGCTCGGTTACTAAATCAACTTTTTTTTGAAGAGCCTCCTCAAGGTTTTCGAGTAGGCGCATGTAGCCGACGATGCCGGTCGGGTGGCCAAGCCGTATCAGAATATCCACGTCGCTTTGTGGTTGATCTTCGCCGCGCGCCACACTGCCGAAAACAGCGGCGTACGTGACCCCGTGCCGTTCAAGGATTGGGATTGTTTTTTGCCTGACTTCTTCTATGGTCATGTTCCAATTTAAGCCCGCTTTTTAACGGAAATCAAATGCTAGGAAATACGGGTAAGGCACGGTGCCCTCGAGAGGATTTGAACCTCTAACCCTTGCGGGACAGCGTCCTAAGCGCTGCGCGTATACCAAGTTCCGCCACGAGGGCAATACCCTGATTGTATCAGGGGCGTTTGTATTTGACAAATTGTTAGTTTTCTGCTACTCTGCAGACAGAATTTTAACTGGGGAATATTAGCTGAAAATCCAGAAATTCAGAAATAAATAAGAAAAATCTTGAAAGGAGGTTAAGAAATTGAGCAACCAAAGGAATCCGGTGCTCAAGGTTGTTTTGATGGTTGGCGAGATCGTGAAAACGACTGCTTCATTCAAAATACCAGTGAGCGCACTCGTCACGAAGGGCGAGAAGGCAATACAGGGGCTAATGGTCCAATTTTACCTCGGCGTTCAGAAAAGTGGCGCTGCCGTAGAGACAGATGTTAACGGGCGAGCCGTTTATGAATTTGACGGTATACCACTAACCGAAAAGGAAGTTATGCTACAAGCTCAGGTAGATGGTACGTCGGCCTGGGCAAGGGTAGTTATCCTTTTGCCGGCTGAACCAAAAGCAGTCAGGGTCCTAACCTGCTCTGAACCACAAGTATTCGGCGATAATGGAACCTACGAGGTGCGGGTCAGAGTGACCGACGAACGTCATAACGGTGTCCAAGGGATCAAATTTATCTTTCGGGATTTAATTGATCCTAATGGGACCAAAGACGAACGTACTAACCAGGACGGAATTTGCTTCGTCAAAGTGCAATTCCAAGAGATTGATAAGTTCGTCGTCGTAGAGTATCCAGACGGAACCGACAGAAAACTTCACCTATTCGGCCCGATACCGAGCCGATTAATTCACGTTAACCCCTAAGGAGGATGTCATGAATTTAAATGGTTGGTTGAAAGGCCTGTTTAAGATAGGCGCGGATGCGGTTGAGGACGTTGGGAGCGTCTTGGCTGGTGAGGGCATTTACCATTCGTTTTTTGGTAAAAGCTTCCACCAATACGCCAAGAAGAAGGAAGAAAATAATCCTCGCCACGAATTCGACGACTTCTGCGAGCAGAACCTAAGCCGACAGGAGATGGCGATTCTGAACGAGATCTATTGCTGGTGGTTCGCCCCCAAAAGTGAAGGTGGCCTTGGTAAGAAAGAGAACGATTTCGTGACCATTATCATGGGTTATAGGGAGCACCATCTACTGGATGAGCTCAAACTTATGATTCGCGTCTGGGCCGGAGGCGATCGCCGGTATGTTGAGCTTAAGCTCTACAAGCTGGAGCACGACTGGCTGGACCAAGACATCAAACACGATGTCATCGATCCAATCCTGAAGCCTCTTAACGATCAGCTTCAGAGCAATCTCGCTCGGAAGAGAGCACTACGCAACCTTAAAGTGCCGGTCAAGCCCGGAAGGAGAATTTTCTGATGGATGAATTGATTATAGCCCTGCGTACCCTTTTGGAGGGTTTCTGGGGTGAGTTCACTTTCACGACGAGCGAAGTGGCGCGCCAACTAGCGTTTATTCGCAGTCGCGTTAGCGAAGACGAAACTGATGCGGAAATTTATTTCCGTAGCGTGAAGCGTCTCGGTAAGATAGTGATACTAATCCCCGTTCCATTCTTCATTATCGGCGTCTTCACAAGTTGTGGGCCGTTGATATCACTAATCGGATTGACGTGGGCATTGTTTACCGTCCTTTTTGCCACTGCCGCCAGCCCGGTAGCCGTGTTTATTTCTTCTCTTGTTGAAGCAGATAAAAAGATGGGCGTCGCCGACAACGTTGAAAATTACATGGCTACGGTCAAGAAAGTGCTGTATACAGAGCTGGCTATTGCCATTGCTTTCCTTGCGATACCAATGGATAACAATCCATGGGCCGTTCCGGAATTGGCGGTAGTTATTTTGTTCTTCTTGTTATCCGGCACTAAAGGGAAGTTCGGTAAGAAGATACTGAACGTAATGGCTAGCCTGGTGGCTGTTATGGTCCTGTGGTCAATGTTCAGCCCGCAGAGTTACAATAACCTGCAAAGCAGGCTACGGGCCGTCGATCCATGGGTAGCGAACGTTATCGGTCGTTCTCCAACGATTCCTCCTGGCGGTCTCACGACCAACCAGGCGGAATTGAACTCTGCCGTGGCGCAGGCACAGCAGGCCCAGGCTTCCGCACCGCAGGCCCAACAATCCAATCAGGTGTCGCAGGAGCCGGTGATGTTTGCTCCGGGGACCACAACGAGATACGTATCTTACGTATCCGGCAAATGGACTACGAACATCATTACCCCTCCGACATCTAAATCGTATCGGATTGACATTCCTCTCCATCAGGCGATTTTCGTGAAATTTCTCGATGGTTCCGTCTATCGCATGACGGAAGAGGAAGACAGTTGGTGGGGTGTGCACCGCGGAGTTTTCGCCATTATGGGCGATAACTGTTCCGGGGTTGCCACCATTTCGATATCCTATAAATAGCGGCCCAGGAAGTTAGTCAATCGAGCATAAGCTTATCGGGCGCGAGGATGAAACCTTGCGCCCTTTTTATTTGCGTCAAACATTGGAGTTCAACTCCGCGCGGGGAGTTGAACTCCTAAAGCCCGTAAGTGTACGGCGCGACGACGAGAAATCCGATGACGGTGAGAATCACGATGGCCGCAAGGACGAGACGGGCCGGCCAGTCGTCCTTTTCGATCAATTTTCCGACAAAGAATCCGGCGAGGCCGAGGGCGAAAAGCAGGGCCGGGAAATAGTGATAGAGGAAAGTGGACCGGTGAACGATGGTGAAGAACGGCACGAGACAGGCGATGTAGCCGAGCGTAAGGAGCAGGAGCGGTCCATTCCCTTCCCCGAACGTTCGCTTCACGCCTTTTTTAATAAGTAACCACAGCGCGCCGATCACCGCCGCCGTCGAAGAGAGCCAGACAAGAGGATTGCCGATGAGGGTGGTCTGCTCCGTGAACTCCATCGGTTTCCACATAAATGGCCAGGCATACCAAGGGCTCATCAGAGGCTGACCTCCGCCCGACAGGTACCCCGTGACCATCAACATTCCGTTCACGACAGTCGCTTTAAAAGCGGCCGGGAACCAGGAGAGGTCTTTGACGTGGCCGGCGATCTCTTGCAGGACCGGCCAGCCGAAAGTTCCCAGGGCAAAGTCGATGGTCCCGCGGGGATGCCAAAGAATGGGGCTTAGGCCGAATTCCACGAGGAGCAGGACTACGATGGCGGCCAGGGCGTATTGGACGATGGTGCGCCATTTTATTTCCGGCCGCCAGCCGATGGCCCAAGCGGCGAGGATCGCCCCGCCGAAGACGACGGCCGTAAGTTTAACGCCCAAAGCGAGACCGAAGAGCGCTCCAGCGAGGAGCGGCCGCGGCTTCTCCTTCAGGAAGAAGTAGAGTGACCAGAGGCCGAAAGCAAGATACATCCCGTCCATCAAAACGAGGCGGGTGTCGAGCAAAAGAGCGTTTTCGAATATCAAAAGAAAAGTGCCGGCTATGGCCGCGACCGGACCGGCGAGCGCGCGGAGGAGAAAGTAAAAACCGGCAACGAGCGCCAGGCCGAAGAGGACGCTTTCAAGGCGCAGGGTGAGATACGGGAAAGTGCCGTAAGGGGCCGGATTGTAAT
>CAYQPG010000040.1:0-3124 GCA_964419525.1 uncultured Candidatus Saccharibacteria bacterium
GATCTGGGATTGTGATCTTTATTTCGTTGGTTTCTCCGTCGTAACCCTGAGGAGTATTTTGTGGGTTCCGGGGAAATCCGTCGCGATGCAGTTTGCCTGGAATTTTGCGCCAGCTGGCACTCCTCTAACAATTTTCGGATTCGCATCCTCAACGTTTTCGTCGTCATTCACTGCGCCAAAGTCATCTGGATAGTATGGATAATAGGAGTCCAACGTGAAGTGTATCGGACAGGTAGCTTCTATTTCCAGGTATCCCTTCTGACTTATTACTATCGTCGGCGTTTGGTCGGCCGATGATAAGTAAATCAGCGCACTTCCATGGCCAGCCGCTGCCCACAGGTAGTACGTTTTGGGGAAAAACGAATTGCGAATGGTCATGTCGGCGTCAGCCATAGATCTTGGTGGGAGCGGAATCGGCTTAACGGCAGCGGTGTCTTTCTTTACTTTCTCTACCTCTGCCTTCGGCTTTTCTGTTTCCGCCTTTTCCATTTGAGCTACATTACTCTCTATGATATCAGCGATCTCTTTGCCCAAGCCGGAATTGTTTGCAAGCGCTGCGACAACTGCGACAAGAATAATGAAGATCAAGAACACGATCGATTTCTGAAATGGCCAACCTACAGCAGTTAAAAGAAAAAAAACGGTCGCCAAAACGAGAATAATGATGATTGCGTTCATCCTGAAGAAATCGGCGACGCTCGGGATGCTCAAAACGACACCATTCACGAGTTCCAGAGCAACAACCGCCGATATCTTCCGGTACCACTGTTTGACTGGCGCTCTGATCGTCTGATTCGCAATAACGACCAAGAGCGGGTCAACCTTCACCATAAATAGGACAATTGCCGCAATAAGCGGGAGGAGCGTCACGATGCCGACCACCTGCTGATCAGCACTCATCATCACGGCCCCCATGACGAGGAGAGGCCAGACGAGGATAAAAGAAATACTGATTCTGATGACCGCATTACCCTTCTTCCAGAGAGCCGAGATGATCGCCGAAATTTCGGTCATGGTTTTCATTACCAGTTCCTTTCTACTTCAGCCATTTTTGTCTGAGTCGCCACGATTGCATCTTTTCCGCAAGCATACCGTCAAGCTGACTGAGAGTGCTCTCTCCGCCGGTTTCGGGCTTTGCAGTATCCGTTTCCCCAAAGAGCTTCTTCGCCAAGGTGTCGATGGCAGCGACCTGCTTGTCGACTTTGTCTATGATCTCCTGGGGATTTTCGGAGTTGATGATTTTTTCGCTCATTTCGGCGAAATAGCTCTCGCGCCATTTTCGGGCCGACATAGCCGGGCTTATTCCCTTACCCAGACTCGCGTTCAGGAAATTAAGGAAATCCCTCAACTTCGTTGCCGCCGTGGCAAGTTCCGTCGACTTCATTTCCTGCGGTATCTTGTTCAGATATCCGGAGAGGACGCCGATGATCGATCTCGCCACTTTACTGCGCATTCCCTCGGGTAATATCGCCGCGAGGGTATTCGCGACTTCGACGAGTACCGGGTCAAGCGCTCCGGCAGCCATGTCGAGCTTCTCCTTACCGATAGATGGGATCTTCATGGTATTTCTCCTTTTAGTTTGTGGTCCCGTTACGAAGATTTCATATGAAAATTACAAAGGGCTATTACCTATATTTTTCACACAAACAGCCATATATGTCAAGGTCTGCGGAAAATACGAAGGGAACGGTGTTGAGTATTACCGAAAACGGAAATACAATGAAGTCAAACAGTTCTTTGGGCGGGTGGCGGAATTGGCAGACGCACTGGCTTTAGGAGCCAGCGCCGCAAGGCATGAGGGTTCAAATCCCTCCCTGCCCACACATTACATGACTCCGAACGACTCATCGATCGAAACGATAAAGAGGACCGAGAAGACGCTCTATCTCATGGCGCTCGTGACGGCGCCGTTCGTCGTTTACCTGAACTACAAAAACCTCATCCCGGTCAAAGGGGCCAGCATGTTCCTTTTCTACTGGGACTTCGTCGTCGGCGAACTTGGAAAATGGGGAAACGATATCGTTTCCTTGGCCTATGTCGGGCTCATCATCTTCCTTATGGTCGGACTCATCAGGGTGTCTACCGGAAAGAAAAGTTTCGACGGCCGACTCTCAAAAAAACACCTGAAAGAGGAGATGTCGGAATTTTTAAGAGAGCTTGCGTGGGGCATAAGGATCACAATACCGATACTCCTCAACTTGTTCCTGATATCTTTTATCATTGAATACATAAACATAGTCAATTACCCGAGATTGATAGACCAGAAAGTTGCCTCCGCGGATTTCTGGTTCGCCGGCGCGTATCCGTTTCTTAAGATGGGAGTCTTGAATATCCCCGACTGGCTGACGCGGCTTATTGAGTTCTCCTTCTCCAATTTGACGCCCTTGACGGTCCTGGGGGCAGTACTCATATTCCTTAAGGACAAGGAGACATTTTCCAAATACGCCGTTTCTTTCTTCCTCGTCACGTTCATGATGATGCCGATCTGGGTCGCCGTTCCGGTCTTGAGTCCGCAGGACAGATTTCTGGACAACGTCTACGACATGATGATACCGACGGCGGAGATGAAGGCGGAACTCTCGGCATACGACAGGTCCGGTCCGACGTCGAACTTTCTCGAAATGATCCGCGAATCCAAAAAAAACCTCGACATCATGCCGTCGACCACGTTCCCGAGCGCCCACGCCGCCTGGGCGGCCGTCGAGCTTTATTTCTTAATACAAACAAGCTGGGCCGTCGCGGCCGTATTCGCGCCTTTCCTGATACTTTCGACGTTCGGTACATTCTATTTGGCCCAGCATTATTTCGTGGATGCTCCCGCCGGAATACTGATAGGAATCGTCTCGGTGTTACTAATCAACTTGCTATTTAAATCCAAAATCCAAATGTCAAATGTCAAACCAAATCCAAATGACTAAATGTCAAATTTTGATATTGATTTGAAATTTGGAATTTGAGCTTTGTTATTTTCTCCGCTTCCCGTGGAACGCCTCGTGGACTTCCCGGAGCTCCTTGTTCGTGAGATGGGTATAGATCTGGGTCGTCGAAATGTTTGCATGGCCGAGGAGAGATTGGACGGAACGCAGGTCCGCCCCGTTGATCAGGAGGTCCGTGGCAAAACTAT
>CAYQPG010000041.1:0-3088 GCA_964419525.1 uncultured Candidatus Saccharibacteria bacterium
AAATACCAAATACAAAATACTACAAACTTTTGTTCGACGACCCGCAAAAGTTTGTGGCGCCCGGCCAGTCGGCCGTCTTCTATTCTAAATCAGGTGAAATGCTGGGCGGCGGCGTGATTTCATAGTTATCCCCAGTCCTCCTCGCCGGCGGATGAAATTTTAGCCCCCCGCTCTCCTGCATGCGCAGGCATGCCTTTAAGGCCCCCGGGGGACGGAAATTTTGGGGATAATTTTTGAAATTCGACTGTTTTTGCGTGCTTATAATGAGATAAATGCTGCCATACCAAGTGCTTTTTTTCGGCATTCTGTATTTCATATTAGGCGTTTTAGTGGCCGGTTTAAAATGGAAATTGTGGATGGTTTTAGGAAGCAGTTTCGTCGTCTCATCCGCGATATTCTTTTTATATCTTTTGAGAGGCAAAAAGTACGCCTGTTTATTCCCGCTCTCCGTCTTCATGCTGATAGGTTTTTTGTACAACTTATCTTTCGGTGGCGATTTGAACCATGGAAGCGTCGATTACGATACGACGAAGCGGTACGATCTCAGAATGGTCGAGAAGCCGTCTTTGAGCGGCGGAACGGCATCGGTCAAGGCCGAGACCGCCGAAGGCGACGCAATTCTTGTTAAGGTTCCGAGGTTTCCGGAAGTCGGTTACGGGGATTCCATGGTGGTGGAGGGAATCGTGAAGAAAATTCCGGGCGATCCGTACGGCAGCCGTCTTGCCGGAGAAAACGTCGTCGGGATCATGAGTTTTCCGGAGATCAAGCGCGTTATGCAGAACCCGCCCGATTACAAGGAATATCTCTTTCATCTCAAGGATGACATGACGAAAATTTTCCGTGAAAATCTTCCTCAAAGAGAAGGAGCCTTCTTGTCGGGACTCATGTTGGGCGAGAGGGGCTATTTCTCGGCCGATTTCGAAAATTCAATGAGGAAAAGTGGTACCACTCACTTGGTTGCTTTGTCCGGCTACAATGTTTCGCTTGTAGTCATTGGCGTCATGTTCTTGTTCTCGTTCGTGTTTCCGCGCTTATGGTCGTTCATCTTGACCTCCGTGGCCGTATTTTTATTTGTGGTCATGACCGGAGCGGAAGCGTCGGTGGTGAGAGCCGCCATCATGGGTTTTTTGATCTTGGCGGCTCGGGAAAACGGCCGGTTTTTCGACATCAGGAACGTGATCATGCTCGCGGCCTTATCAATGATCCTTATCAATCCCGGGATTCTGATCTCTGACATAGGTTTTCAGCTTTCTTTTCTGGCCTTCGTGGGGATTGCTTATTTGGCGCCGGCGATCGGGAACGGTGTCGAGGATCGACGCGGGAAAAGCTTTTTGAACTGGAAAGACAGCCTAATATCCACCGTCTCCGCCCAAGTCATGGTTTTGCCAGTGCTATTGAACTGTTTTGGATCGTTTTCGCCGCTCGGCCTCGCGTCGAATACGCTGATCCTCGGCCTCGTGCCGATTACCATGGGATTGGGATTTGCGGTCGCTTTTCTAGGTTTGATTTGGGGGCCGCTCTCGCTTGTCGCGAGCTGGATCGCTTACCCCTTTTTGAGGTTTGAAACGGCCGTTATAGATTTTTTCGGGCATTCGGATTCCTCAGTTTCTCTCGGTCTCAGTTGGCCGTCGATCGCCGTTTACTACTCGGCTGTTTTGTTGTTCGTCGTATGGAGAAAAAAACTTTCAAGGAAGTATTGAGATCAATCGCCGGCTCGTTGAGTGAAAACATCCCGCGCGTATTGCCGCCGCTATTGGTATTGTCGGTTTTTTCAATGATCATTTTGACGTTCGTCGTTACGCCTGAGGAACGGGTTTTGCGAGAGTATTTCCTGCCGGTTGGCGAAGGCGACAGTGAGCTTGTTATTGCGCCGTCCGGAGCTAAAATATTGATCGACGGCGGCCCGGCCGATGCATCGATATTGAACAGTTTGGATGAGATAATTCGCCCGACCGACAGATACATAGACGTGGTCATTTTGACACATCCCCAATTGGATCATTTCGGCGGGCTTGTGGATATTCTAAGAAGTTACGGCATCGGAGTCCTTATTTCCAACGGACTCAAAGGAGAAATAGCGGCTTATCGGAGCTTGGAGAGAGAACTTTTTAATAGAGATATTAAGGAAATCTCCGTGGATGCGGGGGATATCGTGCGGAATGGGGATATTTATCTTGAATTTCTTTCGCCTGATTATCATTTGGCGCAGAATGCCGACGTCAATGACTCAGCACTGACTTTTTTTGTTTTCTCCGGCGGCGCCATCTCGCTATTTTTGAGCGATGTCGGCGGCCGGGTCGAGGATGAGATAGCTCCAATCGTCCCTGGAAGAGTGGACGTGTTGAAAGTTTCTCACCACGGCTCCGGTAATTCCTCCGGCATCGGATTTCTGAAAACGATAAGGCCAAAAGTGGCCATCATTGAGGTTGGGCATAATTCCTACGGCCATCCTTCCTCTTCGACCATCGCGAACTTAAACGAAGCTGGCGCCACGGTTTTAAGGACCGATGAAGACGGATTATTGGAAGTCGTAATAGCTAAAGACGGAGAGTTTAAGGTCCTCAGCCATTAGATATGTATGGATTTTTGGGCTGGTTTCGGTTACAATTCCATTTAATGACAAGAGTTTTATCGAGGGATATCAAGGATCACGAGGGGAAGGAGATAGCGCTCACGGGCTGGGTGGATGTCCGGCGCGACCACGGAAAGCTCATCTTCATCGATCTCCGGGACCGAACGGGGGTGACTCAGGTCGTCTTTACGCCCAAAGACAAGGATCTCCACGCGCTCGCGGAGAAGCTCCGGCCGGAGTGGGTGGCGACCGTCACGGGCACCGTCGGGAAGCGCCCGAACGGCATGGAGAATCCGAAGATCCCGAGCGGGTACCACGAACTCCAAGCTACGAAGCTCGAGATCATTTCGGAAGCGAAAACCCCGCCGATCGATATTACGGGCGACGGCCGGGAGATCGGGGAAGAGATCAGGATGAAATACCGCTACTTGGATTTGCGCCGTCCGCGGATGCAAAAGAACCTCCGCATGCGCGCGAAGGTGAACAAATTCATCCGCGACTTTTTGACCGAAAAGG
>CAYQPG010000042.1:0-2754 GCA_964419525.1 uncultured Candidatus Saccharibacteria bacterium
ATCACGTGCTCATGGATTTGAAACGATTTGGGAAGCCGATCTACATCACCGAGAACGGATTGGCTGACTCGAGTGATTCAAAGAGGCCATGGTTCATCGTCGAGACGCTGAAACGAGTTCATCGGGCTATCGAGGACGGAGCGGACGTGCGGGGGTATCTCCACTGGTCTTTGATGGACAACTTTGAGTGGGCGGAGGGATTCTGGCCGCGGTTCGGCCTCGTGGAGATAGATTACCAGACGCTCGAACGGAAGATGCGTCCGTCGGCCCATCTCTACAAGGATATTTGCCTCGGTAACGGCGTAACCGAGGGATTGATTGAAAAATATCGGGGATTAATGACTCATTGAAGAGGGGATTTTAGTGGTATAGAATTAAGGATAAATGGACCAAGAAGATAAAGACGTCGCTTACTTCGGCCGGGTGGATTTCAGAAACACCAACCGGCTATTCGGCGTTAAAAGGCGGGATAGGCGTCAGCACATGTACGTCATAGGAAAAACCGGCACGGGAAAGACGGCCATGCTCAACAACTTGATAGTCCAGGACATCGTTAACGGAGAAGGTCTTTGCGTCGTGGATCCGCACGGCGAGTTGGTTGAAGGTTTGCTCGAGAAGATACCGGAAGAAAGACTGAAGGACGTGATTTACTTCAATCCCGCCGATCCGGAATATCACATAGGCTTTAACGTCTTAGAGTTGCCGGACCCGAGGTATAAACATCTCGTGGCTTCGGGGTTGATGGGCATATTCACAAAAATCTGGTCCAACGTTTGGTCGGCGAGGATGGAATACATCTTAAACAACGCCATCCTGGCCTTACTCGACACGCCCGGCACCACCCTTCTCGGCATCACGCGCATTCTGGTCGACAAGGAATACCGCCAAAGGATAGTCGACAACATAAAAGACCCGGTGGTGAAAGCTTTCTGGGTCAATGAGTTCGAAGAATGGCGCGACCAATTCAGAAACGAAGCCATAGCCCCCATTCAGAATAAAGTCGGCCAGTTCCTTTCGACGTCCTTGGTTAGGAACATCGTCGGGCAATCCAAGAGCACGATAGACGTTTTCGACATAATGAACAGCGGCAAGATATTTCTGGTGAACGTTTCAAAAGGGAGAATAGGGGAAGACAACTCCGCGCTTTTGGGGTCCATGCTCATAACCAAGATGCAATTGGCCGCCATGGAGCGCGTGAGAATCCCGGAAGACGAACGCGTGGACTTTTATCTCTACGTCGACGAATTCCAGAATTTCGCCACTGATTCATTCGCCAACATCCTGTCCGAGGCCAGGAAATACAGACTCAACCTTACCTTAGCGCATCAGTACATAGGCCAGCTGGTAACCGACGTGTCAACCAAGGTCAGGGATGCCGTTTTCGGCAACGTCGGCACGATGGTCGTTTTCAGGGTAGGAGCGGCCGACGCCGAATTTTTGGAAAAAGAATTCTCTCCGGAATTCACCGCTCAAGACCTAGTGAACTTGCCGAACTATCACGTCTATTTGAAACTGATGGTCGGCGGCGTCACTTCGCGGCCTTTCTCGGCCACGACCCTGCCGCCTTTCAATGTCGGTTCTTTCCCGGCCGTGGCTCAAAAGATAGTCGAATCATCAAGGAAGACGTATGCTCGGCCGCGATGGCTGGTCGAGGATGAAATAAACAAGTGGAGCGGCATAATGATGGACAGCAAGAACGAGAAACAATTCGGCGAAAGAAGGTTTGAAAGGAAATTCAGGGAGAATGCTTCCAGTTTCACCGACCTCTCGAAGCTCGGCATAGAATTTCCAAAAAACGCGCCCGACAACCGGATCGCCAATAAACCGGAATATGCCGGCAAACAGCAAGAAAACGGCAGAATAAAAAGAAATGTCCTTCAAAGGTTCCAAAGGAGGCGGGAAGAACCATTACGCAATTCGCGTCGCCAGACGATAGTTGGCGACGAAGAAACGACCGACGGCAAAGGAGACGATCACGCCGACGCGGTCATATCGCTTTCAGAACTCAAGAACGAGGAAATAAAAGCCAAAGACAAGGAAACCAAGGGGGCCGTTGACATAGAAACCCTCAGGAACTCCCTCAAGGAATCGCTGAAAAACCTAAACTCCTAAACTCTTTCTATGTACTGACCGGTTTGGGTGTTTACCCTTATTACATCGCCCTCTTCAACGAAGAGGGGAACGTTCACTTTCACGCCGGTTTCCAAAGTCACCGACTTGTTGCCGCCTTGGGCGGTGTTCCCTTTGACGGCCGGCGGAGCTTCGGTTACTTTGAGGTCCATTTTAATGGGAAGTTCCACGTTGATTATGTCGTTGTTGAATTTGTAGGCGGTGACTTCGGTATTCGGTTTCAAAAATTGCGCTGCCTGGCCCAAGATTTCGCTCTTCAGTTGAAATCTGTTCTTGGGATTATTTTTTTCGTTGAACCAATATTCGCCGCGGTTCTCATAGATGAACTGAACCGGCGTGACGTCTATCTCAGCCTCCTCGAATTCCTCGTTTTGGTGGGCTGCGTATTCCTGCACCTTGCCGCTTATGAGATTTTCGATCTTAAGTTGCATGACTGGCTTGCGCTGTTGCATCCGGATGAATGCCGATTCGACAACTTTGTAAGGGGCGTTGTCCTTGACGAATATAGTGCCGACTTTGAGTTCGTTGTATGATAATCGTGGCATAATTCTCCTATTCTATTGAAAATCGGGGAAAATTTCAAGATAATGACGGGACGATGAGAAAAGGCAAGGAAAAAGTGTT
>CAYQPG010000043.1:0-2700 GCA_964419525.1 uncultured Candidatus Saccharibacteria bacterium
AGCCTGCAAACCCCTGTGCAATGAGCGTGAGAATTCACCCCACCCTACTTGACAAATCAATTTTTATTTGATATCATAAAAACAATGCGATTAGGAGACGTGGTCGAACTTCTGAATAAAATAATAAATAAATGAACGGAAAAATTGCAAAGACTATGGAAAGAGGATTTGGTTTTATCGCTCGCGAAGGCGAGGGTAAGGACCTTTTCTTCCACTCCAAGGAACTGCAAGGAGTTGCGTTTGATGATTTGAAGCCCGGCGATGCCGTAACCTTCGAGGTCATCAACACTGAGAAAGGCCCGGCCGCCACGAATGTGCGGCGCGCCTAAGCTCAACCCTTGAGAAAAAACACCCGCTAAAAGCGGGTGTTTTTTGTTTTCCTTTCTTCCAAAAACAAAAAACCAGCTTTTTAGTCAAAATCTCCTTAAGTCGGTGGATAGTAACTTTTGTGTTAGGATTATCGTAATGGATAAATCAGAAGAAGAGTTGAAAAAAATCATTGAGAAGCTTCAGTCCAAGAAGGAAGTGGATGCGGTGTTTTTGACCGGGTCCGGCGGCAACTCCCCTCTCAAGCCGTGGAGCGACATTGATCTGGTCGTCGTGTTCAAAAGGAACACAAAACAGCTCTATTCGCTCTTCACGTGGATCGGCGGCAGATTTGCAGACGTCTTCTTCTATGACCTCGGCGATATAGCGAGGCTGGGTAATCTTAAATCCTTCAATGAAGACAATTTGGATGGCACCTTTGTCGACTGGTTGAGAAACGGGAAGATCGAGTTCGACAAATCCGGCAGGACGACGAGATTCAAGAATGAGATTTTAAGAAGAAAAACGCGGTATTCCATTTCTCCGGATAAGGTATTCTCTTCCTGGCAAAGCGTTAATTACAACTACGTCGCCAATAACCGGTATTTCAGCGCGAAAGATCCTGCCTATCATAAGGCACTTGAGCTCCGGCTTTTGTACAGCGCGATAGAGCTCGTAACTGCCTACTTTACTTTGCGTGGTATCCCGTGGCGCGGAGAGAAGAAAGCCGTAAAGTACCTAGAGGAGAGGGATAAAAAATACTATGCCGTCCTCATTCGCTACTTCGCCGCCCGTGATCTGAAAGCGCGCATGGGTTTGTATAATAAAATGGTTTCGATGACGCTTACTAAAAAATACGGCGTTTTTCCAAAGAGTAAGGTAATCGCCGTGGCGCGCAAAGACCCTCGCATCCGTTTAACTGCTCTCGCGGAATATTGGAAAAAGCTCATCTCGTAATTTTCCCTTCTAAAAAAACAAAGAGCCAGTGGACCATTCGGTGCCACTGGCGTCTTACATAACGGGGAATTTACAGCGCTCTTTCCCTGAATATCCTTATCTTCGGATATGTGACGGGGATGGAGTCGGGACCCCAGGAATTCAATTTAACTTTATTGAACTCCTCCCAGGAGAGATTCGCCAGTTCCAGTTCGTCTTTACCAGGGTTTTCTTTCTCTACTTTAGCGGATATCGATCGGGAGATGAAATACCACCGGTAGTAGGCGTGGACATAGTCTGATATCTCGCCTATCGCATAAGGACTCATCCTGATCTCGTCGCCTTCCTTGAGGAATCGCGTTATCAAACGGGAGGTGCGCTCCTCATCCTCAAAAAAGGATTTGCTCATACCTTCGAAATAGATGGACGAGTCTTTTTCTTCGATGGAAACCCACCCTTCCGTCAGCAGTTCTCCTCTCCGGTGTATCGTGATTTTATCGCCGTCGCTGAAATGCCTCGCAGACAACGAATCGAAATAGACGTCTGAGTAGTCGGACTTAAAGAAGCGTTCTCCTTCGAGTCTTACTACTCTCACTGCCCTCTTTCCGCATTTTTCCTGGTGGTTGGAATAGGCTTTCATTTTGATCCGATGCCTGCAATATCTGCATTTTGCACAGCAGGCGTGGATCATTTCCTCCACCAGTGAGTGTCCGGGTTTATGGCAGTAGCACCAGCAATGATCCTCCTCCATGACGTATTCTTGATCGTCGATCATGGCTTTCTCCTTTCCTTATTGGTTAAAAATCTACCAAAATACTAATCCCGGCCGAATCTTTAGTCAAAAAATGAATAAAGCCGAGTTCCATGTATTTCTCTGGAACTCGGCTTGGTGTTGTGACTATGTGAGGCCCTCGACTTTGGCGGGGTCGAGCTTACTGCCGTCCGGCGGGAAAATAACGACGACTTCGTCGGTTATGGCCGAGAAGAGGCATATCCTGTCGCCTCCGCCGATTTCGCTGGTCGGTCCGATGTTGCTTGCGGAATAGAGTTCGAGGTTCGCTTCGTAAGCAGGCGTGTCGTCCTTAACCCACTTCTCTGGGAGTTTGGGATACCCTACTCCTTTCGCGATCCAGGAAAACCTGACCTTCAGTGTGCCGTTTTCAACGGTTATGTCCTTGATCTCGCCCCGATACAGATATCCTTCCATGCTATTTTGGATTTCCATCTGTCCGCCTTTGTACTTGGCGGCTGTCTCGGCTTCTAATTTCTGGGTCACAACCTCGGTCTTCCATTCTTTCGGGTTCATGATTGATTCTCCTATTCAATTGAAAAACAGGTTTTTATTTATAAAACCAGTACTGTCTTGTGGTAATATCGTAAAACAATATATGGTAGTTAGTCAATGCCTCGCGCATAGCCGTTGCCGCTAAATTTCGGCCCCCCGCTCTCCTTTAACGA
>CAYQPG010000044.1:0-2579 GCA_964419525.1 uncultured Candidatus Saccharibacteria bacterium
AACTACGGTTCAATTTGACATTCAGGGCTTCCAAAAACTAAACTTAACCCAGTAGACGGGGAAAAATTGCGCGTGTAGTTCAGTGGTAGAACGCTGTCCTGATAAGACAGAGGTCGAAGGTTCGATTCCTTCCACGCGCACAAAACAAGAGGGCCCGTAGTTCAGTGGTAGAACGCCGCTTTTGCAAAGCGGAGGTCAGGAGTTCAATTCTCCTCGGGTCCACCAATGAATGATCAAACATTTAAGAGCGACGAGTACAACGAGCTTCGCCAGGCGATGGACAACGAGGACGAGATCATGAAGAAAGTGGAAGAAATCCTCGAAACGACCCCCGATAAAAAGGAAGCCGCGCGGATCATCAAGGAAAAATATCTCCCGCTCATCGAGCAGGCGATGAAGAAAACAAAAGAAACCCTCAAAGAGCTGAGAAAAGCGGAAAAGGAGGAATTGAAGACGATCGAAGAGGAGATGAATGACCTCGTGGAAGAGGAAGAGAATTGAGAGGGTTTTTATTTCTCACAAACACGCGTCGCGTTTCCCGGCCGAAATGCGCGCTCGTGCTCGTCCTTGCTCTTTTCGCTTCGCTCAAAACCATGCCCGCTCGGACTCCGCAACGGTTTACTCGAAACAAAACCCCTCTCAGGAAATGTGGATTATTTAATAAAGGAAGTTAGCGCGAAGCGACATTCCCAGCGATGGCATCGCCGATAATCACGATCTGCGCTTTATGAATGCCGAAGTCCTTGGCCTCGGAAACCGAAGGCATCCAGATATCGACGAAGCCCATCTTCCGCCTGCTCATCCGATCTTCGACGGTAAACACCTTATCCCCGAAAAGGGAAGGGATAGTAACTTTCGTGCCGAAGGGGAGGAAATTCGCTGCCACAAAGCCGTCCTCCACATGCTTGTTTGAGGCTGTAATAAAAGGACTCCCGTAAGACTTTGTTTCTTCCGGTACGCTTGCATAAGCCGTAACCCAAACATTCAAAGTGTTCTGGGGAGTATAAACAGCCTGACTGACCGTAGTGCTCGTAACGGTGGTGATCGCCATACCCGCCGCATCCACCCTATCCGCCGTATTCAGCATCTTGAGCGGAATGAGTACAAGGGCAAGAACCAAAAATACGTTTATTTTGCTCGCTTTCATAAAAAAACGCCCTGTTTAGGGCATATATTACGTTATGGCTTTATCGTATCACAAAATAGAAAAAAGTCAATCCTTCTCGCCCTGCCCAATCTGGCGGGGAGAGAGTATAATAATAAGTGATGACGCTGGAAAACATAGATATAATCTACGAAAATAAGGATTTTTTGGCCATCAATAAGCCCGCCGGGTGGACTGTCCACCGGCCCAAAGTGGCAGGGGTGGACAAGGTCGAGGGGCTTTTCATTACCGATTGGCTCCTCGAGCGGTACCCGGAGATAAAAACGGTGGGGGACGACCCGGTCCTGAGGCCGGGGATTGTCCATCGGCTCGATAAAGACACGTCCGGCGTGCTCCTCGTAGCTAAAAACCAGCCGACTTTTGAATATTTGAAGCACCTCTTTCAAACCGGCCAAGTCAGAAAAACCTACCTGACCTTGGTCTACGGAAAACTCCTCGGCAAAGGAAAGATCGACAAACCGATCGGCCTGAAGCCCGGTACCGTCAAAAGGAGTACAAACGCCAAGGACATGAAAATGCTGAAAGATGCCGTAACCGAATACCGGGTTCTCAAGGTTCTCCGGGGCGGCGAGTATACTCTCCTCGAGGTCCACCCTCTCACGGGAAAGACGCACCAAATCCGGGTTCACCTGGCCTCGATCGGCCACCCGGTCGTAGGGGACCAGCTTTATGGGAAAAGGGATCAAGGACTGAACATCAAAAGACAGTTCCTTCATGCGCAGGGAATCGAGTTCCCCCTCAAGGACGACGGACGCATGAAAATAGAAGCGGACCTGCCGTACGACCTCGAAGAAATACTCCAAAGTTTGGTAGTTAGCGAAGAGCCGAGAATTGATTCAATAGAATACGACTAAACCCATGGAAATACAGTAGTAACACATTGATAGACAGGGTAATACAATAGCTGCAATTTATTACCACTATATTTCTACTTATTTCTATCTATATCTCCGTTTCATTTGACTAAAAGACAGAGAAACGGTAATATTTGAACCATGATTCCTGAGGAAGTTTTGAAGAAAATTAAATCTGGCGCCCGGGTGAAAGTTTGGGAACGGATCAAGGAAGGCGACAAAGAACGGCAATCCTCATTCGAGGGACTCGTCATCGCGCGGAAACACGGCAAGGAAGCCGGCGGTACCTTCACGGTGAGAGCTACTCTCCACGAGGTCTCCGTCGAAAAGATCTATCCGATCAATTCGCCGGTCATATCGAAAATAGAAGTCATGTCATCGCCCAAGAAGGTCCATCGCTCGAAACTCTATTACGTGCGCGAACTTTCCAGCAAGCAGCTGAAGGAAAGGCTCAAGGTGAAAGCCTAAACGGATCTGGAGACCCCGCCCGTCGATGGACGAGCGGAGTTTTTATTTCGGCACAAGCCGCCGGTTTGAGATATAATGATATCCATCAATGG
>CAYQPG010000045.1:0-2398 GCA_964419525.1 uncultured Candidatus Saccharibacteria bacterium
AAGGATTTGAGTTGGCAAAACTCAAATCTTACTGCGGGACCGCACCAGAGACCGAACCACAGCCGCCGCCCGGAGAGCCGACCCAGTACGCGAAGAACCCGACCTCGTCGTCGAAGAAGTGGAAGCGCGGAGCCCGGGAGAAATCGCCACCGGCCTCAGGAGAGAATTTGTCACCTGGGCAGTCCATATCCAATTCCTCATAACGAACGAGGCGTTCGGGATGGACCAGTATCTGAGAACCGGTATGGAAAGCTCCATAGTCGAAAAAGTAGAGAAAAGGTGGATACGGTTGACTAAAATCAATCGACCGGTTAATTTAAAAGAGTAACCAAGCCCCTATAGCTCAGTTGGTAGAGCTGCTCGCCCTTAACGAGAAGGTCCCAGGTTCGAATCCTGGTGGGGGCACTAAACCAAAAACCGGTGGCTTTTGTCACCGGTTTTTGGTTCTGATGTTCCTGGCGAGGATTCGAACAGGAGTGGGGCAGGGAGAACATTTGGTCTCCCTTGGCGGAGTACACGAACCGAGGGGTTCGTGGGAGCGAGTTGCTGTATAGCGACTCGCGACGTTCGATTCCTGCTGGGGGGACAAAAGAACGAGGAAGCGGTATAATATGCGGGATGTTAACCTTGGATGACCCAGTGTCCAAAGTCAGATCCGTCGGAGAAAGGTGGAGAGCAAAACTTAAAAATCTCGGGATTGAAACAGTGAGGGATCTCCTTTGGCATTTTCCATCGCGTTACGAAGACTTCTCCGAAATCTACAAAATAGCCGACCTTATACCGCGGCAAGAAGCCACCATAAACGGGGTTGTCGAAGAAATAAACTCAAGAAGGAGCTGGAAAAGGAACATTTACATCACCGAAGCTGTGATCTCCGACAGCTCGGGATCCATACGCGCCGTTTGGTTCAATCAGCCTTATATCAAGAACGTATTGCCGCCGGGAACGACGGCCAACTTTTCCGGAAAGATCTCCGGAAACGGCGACATCTACCTGTCCAATCCCACCTACGAAATAGTCCGGGATCCTGAGGCCGCCACCAAACATACCGGCCGGATAGTTCCGATATACCCGGAAACAAAAGGCCTCACATCCAAAGGCCTGAGAAACATGGTGGATTCTGCTCTTTCGGACGCCTTGAAATTAAAAGAACCGCTGCCGCCGAAAATCCTGTCGGAGGAGAACCTGCTGGACATCTCAAAAAGCTTGCGTGACATACACTTTCCGGAAACGCTCGACGACGCTTTCTCGGCCAAAAGAAGGTTTGCGTTCGAGGACCTTTTCCTTCTCCAGTTATTTAATTTGAAACAAAGAGTGGCGCTCGCCAAGAGCGAGTCGATCAGCGTACCGGCGGACCTCGACTACATAAGGTCTCTCCTAGGCCGGCTGCCTTTCACGCTCACCGTTTCGCAAAAGAAATCGCTTTGGGAAATACTCAAGGACACGTCAAGAAAGATTCCAATGAACCGGCTTCTCCAGGGAGACGTCGGGAGCGGCAAGACGGTCATAGCCGCCATCGCCGCCTTGAACGCGGCCCATTCGGGCCGACAGACAGCCCTTATGGCACCGACTTCGATACTTGCCACCCAACACTACAACACGTTCCTGAAATTTTTCAGCGACTTCGAGGGCGGAATTTGCCTGTTGACCGCGTCGGAGAGCGAGATCTTCTACGGCCACAATCTTTCAAGCGAGGTGAAAAAGAAGCAAGCAGTTGATGAAATAAAGAGAGGCGGCTTGAAGATAGTTATAGGCACCCACGCTCTTCTCCAGAAATACGTCGATTTTTCCGACCTGGCGCTCGTCATAGTGGACGAACAGCACAGATTCGGCGTTAAACAAAGAGACAAACTGCTCAGCGCGAAGGAATCAAAAATGCCACATTTTTTGAGCATGTCGGCCACACCCATACCGAGGACGCTGTCTCTCACGCTCTTCGGCGACCTCGATCTATCGGTGATAACCGAACTGCCCAAAAACAGAAAAAAAATAATAACCAGCGACGTGCCGCCGTCGGAAAGGAACAAGTCTTACGAATTCATAAGGAGAGAAATAAAAAACGGCCGGCAAGCTTTCGTTGTTTGCCCGCGCATAGACCCCCCCGACGATTCGGCTCCCAAGAGCTATCAAACGGCTATCATGTGGCAGGTCAAGGCCGTCAAGGAAGAATATGAAAAACTTTCTAAAAAAGTATTCCCCGATCTCGCCGTTGCCATGCTCCACGGGAAGATGAAATCAGAAGAAAAAGACAAGATTATGAGCGATTTTTTGAACAAGAAGATAGACATACTGATATCGACATCGGTGGTCGAGGTCGGAGTGGACATACCCAACGCAACCATAATGATGATCGAGGACGCGGACCGCTTTGGTCTGGCACAGCTCTACCAGTTCCGGG
>CAYQPG010000046.1:0-2395 GCA_964419525.1 uncultured Candidatus Saccharibacteria bacterium
CCGCAAGCGGAGGGCGGCACAGCCGCCCGAGCAGTGAGATTCCTTCCGCCTCCGCCCGTTAGTGCAGCGGTTCGAGAGACCTTCCGGCCTCGGATTTTGTTATATTTTTTGAGATGCGGCTCAGGCGACGAATCGAGGCAGGTGTCCAGGATTCGAACTTCCATAGAAATACAATAATTACCTCCGAAGCGACAGTGAAGAAGGTCGCCGAAAAGATCGGTTTCAATTATGAGGATGCCGTTTTTGGTGCCGTCGGAAAGCTCTACAAAATGAAATACGGTATCCATCCCAACGAGGTGAATCATCTGCCCAAAATCGTCTTTGATATGGAAAATCCATTCAATCACCCATGAGGCAGCGCGTTGGGGTTTTCATTGTGAATAGCGGAACAGTGCTTCTCATTCACCGCATCAAGAACGGCGAGGAATATTATGCGGTGCCCGGTGGCGGGATGGAGCCTGGAGAGGCGGAGCAGGAAACCGCTACCCGGGAAATCAAAGAAGAAACTGGATTGGATGTCGTGCTCAGCAAGAAACTCGGCACCTTGGAATTGGACGGCGAAACGCAGTACTTTTATATTGCGGAGTCTTTTCGCGGCGCGCTGGAGCTCGGCGGTCCGGAAAAAGAGCGGCAATCGCCGGATAATTCTTATCGGCTGGAGTGGGTGCCGGTCAATACTTTGGGCCAGATTGCACTGCGCGATGAGGTCAAAGCACTGCTTCTCAAAATAGCCGCCGTGGAGGAGAAAACGTCCTTATCGTGACGTAATTCGGTTAGCAATGGTCCAGAGAAACTGGGCATCTGCCTTGGATAGCTTTACCGTTTTAGGATTTTGTGGGAGCTTCTCCGATCTGGACGAATATGATTCCAGTGGAAGATTGGCTGTCTTTTTATGGAATAGTTTTCCATAAAACAAGCAGGCAATGAGATAGGTGCCCAAAGGATTCGGATGGCGCTTGTCGCGCTCGAACAGGTTCAGGTGCGGCCGCTTTTTCAGAGCAAGCGCGAAGGCGGCCCCAGATGGGATCATTATCGCATATAACTTTCGTGCAAGCTTCGCATATGCAGCATGTAACTTCTTGGCATCGCCAAGGAGGCCGATGCCGAGGAACGCGGGAGGGCAATACAAGATCGTCGTCGCGCCGGCCCTCTTGATCTCTGTATTGAACCGGGTGGCGTATGCGACGAACGCCTGAGGTTTCCCAACGTGGACGACACCGCCCCGAACGGCTCCTCCGAGGCGCCCTCGCTCTTGCAGGGCTACGTAATCCCACGCTTTGCTGTGGAGCTTTTTGAGCGCCCCGCCGTCATGCCAAAGCATCTTGAGTGTGGCGCCGCCACGAAAGACGCCGCCAACGGTGAGATTGCCGGCACCTGACGCCCGGGCAAAACGAGCTACCAATTTGGGCAAGCTATGGTAGTAGCTGAAACTGTTCCCAATGAAGAGGATTGATATTGGTTTGGTTTGCCTTCTCATTTCAACCTATAATGATAGCATGACGGAGCTGCAAAAAATTATCACGCACCTCAAGCAAAACGACGACGTGGATGCCGTATTTCTTACCGGCTCGGTTAGCAGAGGCGACGCGCGCTCACATAGCGACATCGACCTCGTCGTCATCCTCAAAGAGAACAAGCTCGGCTTCTATTCCTTCTATCGGTGGATTGACGGAACATTCGCGGACATCTTCTTTTTTGACCTTGCAGACCTGGCGAGGATGGGCGCGAAAAACATTGACGACGGGAACGGCATGGACGCCGTCTTTCTGGACTGGCTTAAGAAGGCCGACGTCCGGTTTGATAAATCGGGAACACTCACAGCGCTCCAGAAGGCGAAGGCGGGAGCAACATTTTCTATCTCAACGAATGAGAAACGAAGTTTTTGGCAGAAGATCAACTATAATTTCGTGGCGAACAAGCGGTATTTCGAATCCAATGATCCCCTTTACCATCAGGCGCTTGAGCTGCGGCTCCTTTATAGCGTCATCGAAGTAGTTTGCGGCTATCTTGCGTTTCGCGATATTCCGTGGCGCGGAGAAAAAGAGGCGATTCGCAACCTTTCATCGTATGCGCCCAAATTTTATGCTCTTTTCCAAAAGTATTCAGCCGCCGCATCTCTTAAGGATCGCTTTGATTATTATTCCAAGATGGTCGGCATGGCATTCACCGACGAATATCCTCAATGGGAAACAACCGACGCGGTTCTCGTCAAAAAGGGGCAGCTCGTTGCGGATAAAGACGATTCCGCCGTTGGTTATATAAATTCATTGTTCGGGATATGATTATCTTCATTGCTTGTCGAAACAATCTTAATCCATTCTTTAGCGGCCTGTCACCGTAGGAGACCTTGACAGACCAAGAAAAATGAAATATAATCGCACTAGTTATTCTCAAT
>CAYQPG010000047.1:0-2239 GCA_964419525.1 uncultured Candidatus Saccharibacteria bacterium
GCAAGGTTGCTTGTTTCCACCGACAATACACAAGAGCTGGGCATTTCCTCCGAGTAAACTTTGTCGGGAGAGGTTTCAAAATAACCGAGCGAGCCGCGTCGCCGAGCCAGGACCCCCGCCGAATGGCGAGTAGGGTGGCGAGGAGTGTGCGAGCGAGGATTATTTTAAACTCTGAGACACTAGTGAATGAGGAGGGAATGCCCAGCTCTACTCAAACTCTATCCCCTCATCCTCGTCGTTGTATTTCACCTCATCCTTCAATCCATATCCCGAAAAGTCCTCATGCGCGAGCGCGTTGAAGACGTTCGGCGGTTCCAAAAACCTCGAAATTCGGTTCCCGATGTACATCCCCCGCCCGTCGTCCAGGTGGAAGAACAAATACAGCCGCTCTTTCGCCCGCGTCACCGCGACGTAGAGAAGCCTTCCCTCTTCTTCTACGTCCTCGTCGAAATCCATCGATCTCCTCGACGGCAATATGCCCTCGGCGACACCCAGAACATAGACGGTATTCCATTCGAGGCCCTTGGCCGAATGGATGGTCGAGAGCGTCAGGAAATCGTCGACCTCTTCATTTTCTTTGCCGGCTATTTCTATTGAAAGATCGGCCAAGAAAGAATCGAGCTCATCGTAGTTCTCCGCCAGATCTTTCAGCGTTTCGAGGTCCTGTAATCTAGTCGGCCAATCGTCGAACTTCTCCTTGAAAAAAGGCAAATAGAATTCCATGAGGCGGTTTAAGGCGCCGTAAACATCCGCCTTAAATACCGAGGCTTCAGCCAAGGTTTCTTTCATCCTCAATATTTGCTCCGAATTACGGCTCTTCAGCCCGAAATCCTCCAATATGGAAAGCGAATGCTCAAAACCGCCGGCGTCTTTCATCCGCAACCAGAGCGACTCCGCCGTTTTCTTGCCCACGCCCGGCAGAATACTCAATATCCTTCCCCAGCTTATCTCGTCCTTATAGTTCGCGATGACTCTCGCATAGGCCATGAAGTCTTTGACGTGCGCCATTTCGTAAAATTTCAATCCACCGAAGACTTTGAAAGGTATCCTTAATTTGGAAAGCTCCGCCTGGAGCATTATGGAAACGTACGTCGACCTGAAAAGCACCGCTTGTTCCTTGAGCCGCGTCCCGGAGGCGATGAGCTTCATGACATTTTCGGATATCCATTCCGTTTCATCCTCGGCGTTGCCGAAATAAAGCACTTTCGGTTTCTCACCGGTCTTGCCCCTCGCGGACACGAGATCTTTCTGGAATTTCTCTTCCATATTGACCAAGAGTTCGTTCGACAGATCGAGAATCGTTTGCGTCGAGCGGTAATTTTCCTCGAGCTTTATTATCTTCGTACCGGGAAACATCTTCGGAAAACCCATTATGTTCTTGTGCGAAGCCCCCCTGAATCCGTATATGCTTTGGGCGTCGTCGCCGACAATGAGCACGTTCCCGGTCCCCTTGCCCAAGAAACGCGTCATTTCGCCCTGTAGAGGATTGGTATCTTGGTACTCGTCGACCATCACGTATTCATACTGGGAAGCGATCCTGTCCCCTATGTCGCCTAAAGACAGAAGATCCCGGGCGTAAAGGAGTAAATCGTCGAAATCGAGATAATTCTTCTGCTTCTTTTCCAGAATGTATCTCTTCCGAATCCCCTCTATTTCATCAAGAAAATCATAAAGATGGGAAAAATACCTTTCCACTACGTCTTTGAGTTCCAGATTCTTATTGGACATCAATCCGAAGATTTTTTTCAGCGTGTCCTTCTTCGGGAACGATTCCTTTTTATTCTTTACGTCCGTAACGGATAAGATCTTGGATATCAGCTCTTCGGCGTCGCTCTCATCGATTACGGAAAGGGTTTTTCCCAAACCAAGTTTGTCACCGTACATCCTTAAAAGTTTATAAGCGAAGGAGTGAAAAGTGCCACCTTCGACAGATCCGCACCTGCCGTCGTGTAGAGCGGCTCTTTCGAGCATTTGCCTGGCCGCCCTTTTAGTGAAAGTCAGAAGCAGTATCTTGTGGGGCGGCACGCCTTGACTGACCAAATTCATGACCCGGTATTCTATGACCCGCGTTTTTCCGGAACCGGGTCCGGCAATGACCATAATCGCCCCTTCCTTGGCCGTCACCGCTTCGCGTTGGCTGTCGTTCAGATGTTTTAATATTTCTTTTTCGTTTTCCACGTTTTAACTATACACGATATTCATATCCGCCTGAAATGCCAAAGCTCAAATGCCAAATTTC
>CAYQPG010000048.1:0-1947 GCA_964419525.1 uncultured Candidatus Saccharibacteria bacterium
TTCTGGCAGACTATCAATGAGGGCAAGGATATGGCGAACGTGAGCGTCTACCTCACGCCGGAGTTCGACGGCCGCGCGTGGTACATCATCGACCCGGCCCAAAACCAGATCGTGATTTATGCGGAAACCCCCCGGGGCACTGAGGGCGCCCCGGTGGTTTCCGATTTGGAGGTCTCCTATCATCTCGTCGCTCCGCGCCACGACACAGCTCTGTGGCCGAACATCGCTTCGACCACCGAGACTGGAACGGAATTGCCAGTAAAGTAATTTGAAATTGGGTATTGGAAGTTTGCTGTAGCATGCGTCCCATGCTATGATAGATACATGTCGGCCAAGATATTATCTAAATTTCGTAATTCAAAACTCCCCATTTTCATTGAAAAAGAGGATGATGGCTTTTACGTTGTCGAATGTCCGATTTTGGAAGGATGTTACACTCAGGGCAAGACAATCGACGAAGCCCTCCGCAACATCCGCGAGGTTATAGAATTAGTTTTAGAAGAAAAGAGGAATCAGGAAATATTGGGGTCTTATAATCCCAGGGAGTTAAGTTTGCATACAATAACCCTCTAATCCATGGTTCGCATTCCTGTTTTGTCGGGGAATGAAATTATGAAAGCTCTGAGTGGAATCGGTTATCGGAAAACCCGGCAATGTGGCAGTCATGTTCGTCTGGAACATCAAACCCGCAAGCCAATTACCGTACCAGCTTATCGCGCCATCAGTCGCGGTCTTTTGAAGAAAATTTTAAGGGATGCCGAACTGTCGGCCGCAGACTTTTCAAAATTGTTATGAGAAATTATAAGGAATTTAAAAAGGAAGCACTGAAAAACGAAAGCGTTAAAAAAGCCTACAATGAGCTCGGGCCGGAGTTCAATGTTGTCCGCATGGTTATTGAGAAGAGAATAAAAAAGGCATTGCGCTGGGGGCGGAATTAAAGATATCAGTCAAGTAGTAACATCGCCTCGACCACCGAGACGGGAATGGCGCTGCCAGTGAAATAAAATCCTAATTTCAAAATCCTGCTATGGAATTTGAAATTTGAGCTTTGGCATTGGGTGGCTATTATTTAGGATTTAGTGCTTAGGATTTAGGATTTTGCTATAATATCTGTAATGGAGGAACAGGCGAAAAAGAGACCTTTGTGGCTGTGGCTCCTCGTGCCCGCGGCGGCCATCATCCTTGTGGTCGTCTGGTATTTCGCTTTTTACAAAACAGCCCCGCCAACTTCCGTATCCGAAGCTCATTCCACGACCACGCCGATGTACGCCGGCCAAAAAGTAGCCGACATATATTCGGCCGCCATACCGACCAATGCCACCGTTACGCAGGCGATCTCCGTCGTTCCGGCGAGTCCGGATTCCAGCCTGCTGACCAAGAACCGAACCTACAAAATATCGGCCTCGGCCTCCGGATTCGATCCATCGTCTTTCACGGTCAATGCTTTTGATACCGTCACGTTGGATTTTACCGCCGTCGACGGGAATTACGATCTTTCCATCCCGTACCTCGGTATCTACTTTTATCCGGTCCAGAAGGGTCAGATGAAAGAGCTGATACTCACCCCCACTGATTCCGGCGTATTCACTTTCGAGTGCAGGGACTATTGCCCGAAAAGTGGTACAATAAAAGGAACGTTAACCGTCATACCTCAGAAGTTTTAGGTCAGGGCGGTTGGTCAATGGAGAGGGAATAAGATGACAAGAGGGATGAAAATTTTTACATACGCGATTTTAGGAACCTCCTTGATGTTGGGGGTTTTTCTTGTCGCTCCGCTCGCCAAAGCCGTCCCTTACCTTGATTCCGACCTTGATGCCCACACACATTATATCTACAGCGCCGGCGGCATATCGATCGGCACGGCTACGACCCAAGCTGGTCAGCTTTGCTTTTCCGGCGGCTGCCAGACATCGCCCTTCCTCGGAACCAGCCAGACGATAACCGCCG
>CAYQPG010000049.1:0-1903 GCA_964419525.1 uncultured Candidatus Saccharibacteria bacterium
ATTTTTAATTTCCAATTTTTAATTTTTAATCAATTTTCAAGAATTTCAAATTTCGGATTAGTTATCTTATAATTTAATGAATGAATAAACCGAAGACCATAGGTTTGGCGTTGGGGGGCGGGGGAGCCAAAGGACTAGCTCACATCGGCGTCTTGAAAACGCTTCTCAAGGCCGGTTTCACCATCGACTATTTGACGGGCACTTCCATGGGAGCGATAGTCGGCGGATTATACGCGGCGACCAAAGACATCGATTACGTGGAAAAAACGTTCCTTAGAATAGCGAAAGAATATGCCGTATCAAAAAAGCACATAAGGATGAAAGGCGAGGGTCTTTTTAAGAACGAAGAATTAGTGGAAAGGATAATTTCGGAGAAGATCGACGGCCTCGACGTCAAAAACACCCAAATACCGTTCAAGGCTGTTGCAACCAACGTCCGGAACGGCGACGAGGTAATAATGGACAAAGGCAGTTTGGTCACGGCCATTAAAGCAAGTTCCGCTCTTCCCATCATTTTCCCGCCGGTAGAGGCCGACGGAAGACTCCTCATGGACGGCGGATTTGTCAACCCCGTTCCCGTCGATATCGTGAAGGAAATGGGAGCTGAGTTCGTCATAGGCGTCGACGTATCAAGTAAGTGGCCCGACATAGAAGACGAGAACTTTTCCCTACGTCAGATCAAATCCATCATAATCGACACCTTCTCGGCCTTGGAATACCAGGTCGCCAAAGAAAGGGTAAAAGAGGCCAATTTCATGCTCCATCCGGCCGTCCTGGGCTATCATTGGGACGATTTCCGCTTCGCGGAAGAGATAATAGAGAAGGGAGCCAACGAGACAGCGAACAACGCGCGAGAAATCAGAGCCATGACCCACCATCCCAAACCGGCGAAAACACCCTTCCAAAGTTTCATCGATTTCATTTCGGGGAACGACTACTGAGGCGCCTGCGGAAACTTATTTCTCGGAACCGGATGTTCTTTTGCTCCAGCGGCAAAAACCATCCTGCGCTCTCGACAAAAAATCCACCTCTACAGGTGGAACCAAGCTTTTTTGTCTTTGAGAGCTTCCTCGAAACAAATTTCCGCAGGCTTGATTTTAATTGGAGAAAAGGAGAAATTATAGGTAATGAATCTCTATTCAAAACTTCCCGAAACCCCCGGCGTGTACATCATGCGGGACAAGACGGGGAAGATCCTCTATATCGGAAAAGCCGTCAACCTGAAGCGGCGGGTTTCGAGCTATTTTACCAGACCACACGACGCAAGGATCGAAGGATTAGTGGATGAAATAAGCAAAATCGAGTTCAAAAAGACCGATACGGGCGTGGAAGCGCTGATACTCGAATCAAGACTCATCAAGGAACACCAGCCGCCCTTCAACGTCAAGGAAAAGGACGATAAAAGCTTCCTCTACGTCGAAATAACCAAAGAAAGATTTCCCCAGGTGAAGTTAGCGAGAGGCAAGGACAGATCGGACGGCAAGCGCTACGGTCCATTCACCTCCGCCTCGAGCATCCGCGAAGCCCTGAGGATCATAAGGAAAATATTTCCGTACGCGACTCATCCGACTCCGCTGAAACCTCTAAAACGGCCTTGTTTCGACTATCAGATCGGTCTTTGTCCCGGAACGTGCGTCGGAGCGATCTCAAAAGAGGAGTACGCGAAGAACATACGGAACATAAAACTCATCTTCGAAGGCAAAAAAGAAAGGACAATAAAGAACATAGAGCGCGACATGAGATCGGCGAGCAAACAACTGGACTTTGAACGGGCCGGGGAATTGAAGCGCCAGCTTTTCGCTCTTCAACACATTCAAGATGTAGCGCTGATTAAGGAAGAACTGCCGAGTCCAGTATTCCTGCGAAGAGGGCTAAGACTTGGGCGCCTGCCTGCGCAGGCAGG
>CAYQPG010000050.1:0-1846 GCA_964419525.1 uncultured Candidatus Saccharibacteria bacterium
GATCATGCCTGCCGCACAGTACGTCGCGGAGATGAAGAAAGTTTACGACGGCTACCCCGCCTACCGCGAGAAAATCAGCCGCTTCGGCATTGTCGCCTTTGAAATCTGATCGAGAACTATTCTTTCACGTACAGTATCTTCGCCTGGTAGATGGTCCCGATAACTTGGATTGTTCCCATGATGACGAAAAGCGCGGTGAAGGAGAAGTATGTGACGATAAGTCCGCCGATGAATATTGATATGCCGGTGATGAGCTCCTCCGTTCCGTGTTCCAAGCCCCAAATGAAACCAGCTCGTTTCTTATCCTCGAACTTCGCATAGAGGGCATCCCACGTTGGGTCGGCGAAAGCAAGCGCGACGCCAAGTCCCGCCTGAACGGCAAAAAGCGCTAATGGCGTATGAATGAAAAGATAACAAAACGTGAAGATGGCGTTCAGAGCGTATCCTAAAATCATGAGCCGCGCATGGCCTATCCTGTCCGATATGCGGCCGATGAAGACTTCCAGCCCCCCCGTCACGAGAAGGTATATCGCCCAAGCCCAGGAGATATCCAGGATGCTTCCTCCGATCCTTCCGGCAAATACCGCAAAGAGAGGGCCGAACAGTCCCTCCCCGAACCACCAGAAGCTCGCCCCAGCCAAGAGTATTTTTTCCTCTTTTTTCATCTTGATTATTATACGGATTTATCGAAGAAATTTGTAGCTCACTCCATTAGTACTCGGCATATTTTTTATTTTCGATGATGTTATAATTTATATATGAATTTACGTAATAAAGTGGTTCTCATAACAGGCTCTTCCAGTGGTATCGGCCAAGCGATGGCTATTGCTTTCGCTAAGAAAGGAGCGTCGGTGTTGATAAATTTCCGTTCCAATAAAAAAGGCGCGGAAGAAACATTAAAAGAGGTAAAAAAGCATTCAACCGGGCGCATATACAAAGCCGACTTGACTCGTCCATCAGATATTAAAAGGATGTTCACTTCCATAAAACGGGATGTGGATCACGTCGATATATTGGTTAATAATGCCGGTGACTTAAGATCGGGCGATTTATTTAACGAAAAGGTATTCCAATATGAGTACGAAAGCATTTTACTTACCGCAATTCACACCACAAGAGTTTTTCTAAAGATGAAATCCAAATCCCAAAGGAAAATAATTAATATCACTTCGATCTATGGAAACTTGAGCACGGTTAATCCGGAATATTTTGCCTATTCGTTAATGAAGGGAGCTTTGAACAACTTTACGACCATTTTAGCTAAGTCACTTGGTAAAGATGTTCTCGTAAGCGCTGTGGCTCCGGGCTACACTTGGACGCCTCCTTGGGGTAACGTTTCCAGGAAAGAGAAGGAGAGATACGGTAATTCAATGAAGATAAAAAGGTTTGTTCAGTCGGAAGAAATCGCGCAAGTTGCCGTAATGCTCGCCGAAAATGATGCTATAACGGGCCAGATTATCACGGTAGATGGAGGCCTAAGTTTAGTAGAAATGAATAAACACAACTAATCCAATATGATAGAAAATAAAATTAAAACCATCAAAGACGCTCAAAAGCTGGTGAAAGATTTCGCCAAGAGGAATCATTGGAAAGATTTGCCGAATATCGATAAATTCGATCACCTGCACGAGGAGCTTATAGAAATGTCGAAATTATTGAGATACAAGAATGAAAAAGAGAGGATTGAAACGATAAAGAAAAATAAAGCTGAATTTGTCGATGGCATAGGCGATTTGTTCTTCGGTCTCTGCCGCTTGGCCAATCAACTTAATGTGGATATGGAAGAGGCTTTTAAATTTGTCAGTAAGGATATCATCAAGAAGTACAAGGGCAGGAAATCAGAAGC